>DATBAY010000001.1:0-14645 GCA_036271295.1 Lacipirellulaceae bacterium
TGGGCCGGAATTCACGTTCAGTCATCTGGCTTCGATCGAGCAGTTCGGCCATTCGGCGGAGCTTGTGCCGGTCGGCACGATTGCGGCAGTGTTCGAGGAAGTCGAACGCGGGCAGGCGCACTTTGGCGTCGTGCCGATGGAGAATTCGACCGACGGCCGCGTGAATGACACGCTGGAATGCTTTTCCCGCTCGCCGGTCCGCATTTGCGCTGAGCTGCAATTGCGGATTCACCACTGTTTGTTGGGCGAGGGCGCGCGAGACGAGATTCGCACGGTCTACAGCAAGCCGCAACCGCTGTCGCAATGTCGCAATTGGCTCGCTCGGCATCTGCCGAACGCGACGCTGGCCGAAGTGGGCAGTACGGCGGCCGCGGCCAAGGCGGCCAAAGGCCAACCGAGCATGGCAGCCATCGCGAGCCGACAGGCGGGGGCGCACTATGAATTGCCCACGATTGTCGCGAATATCGAGGACAATCCCGATAATATTACGCGGTTCGCAGTCATCAGTAGCGGACCGGGGGCCAAAACGGGACGCGATAAAACGACCCTCATGTTTGAAATTGCCCACGAGCCAGGAGCGTTGGCCGATACGATGGCCATCTTCAAGCGCGCCAAGCTGAACATGACTTGGATCGAGTCGTTCCCGATTCCGCGGCATCGCGGGCGGTATCTATTTTTCGTCGAGTTTGTCGGCCATCCTTCGGAGCCGCGAGCCAAGCGCGCAATCTCGACACTCGCGAAAAAGTCACTGCGTCTCGAGGTGCTTGGCTCCTATGCGCAAGGCGAGCCTGTGGGGTAGACTCTTTGTCCGTGGTCCATTGTTAGTTCTCCATTGCAATCGATTGTTGAGTCAACCAGCAGCGGACTACGGACCACTGACAACGGACAATCACCCATGCTACGCAAACTCATCGCCGGTAATTGGAAAATGAACACCGACCGCGCTTCGGCGGTCGCCCTTGCCAAGGGAATCGTCGGCGGGATCGACAAGTACAAGGCAGTCGATCTGCTGGTTTGCCCGCCATCGGTGTATCTAGCGCCGGTTCAAGAAGCGCTGGCCGGCAGCTCGGTCGCGCTCGGCGCTCAGAACATGTATTTCGAGGCGAACGGCGCGTTCACCGGTGAGTTGAGTGCCGCGATGCTCAAGGACGTCGGCTGCAGCCACGTGATTCTGGGCCACAGCGAGCGTCGGCACATTCTCAAGGAAACGGACGCCGACGTGAACAAGAAGGCGCTTGCCGCATTGGCCGCGGGGCTGATTCCGATCGTGTGCGTTGGCGAACTGCTGGGCGAGCGTGAAGCAGGGAAAACCGGGGCCGTTATCAAAACTCAGTTTGAAGGCTCCCTGGCCGGCGTTTCGGCCGAGCAAATCGAGAAAACGGTCCTGGCCTACGAGCCCGTTTGGGCCATCGGCACCGGAAAAGTCGCGACACCGGAACAGGCGGCGGAGGTGCATGCTGACCTTCGCAGGCTGCTCGTGGAGCGATACAATGATCGATCCGCCGCCAAGGTGCGAATCCTGTATGGCGGCAGCGTAAAAGCGAGCAACGCCGGTGAGTTGCTCGCCCAGCCGAATGTCGATGGCGCACTGGTCGGTGGCGCGAGCCTGAAAGCCGACGAGTTCCTGGGCATCGCCGCCGGGGCGATCGGCTAAGCGAATAGAAATTTAATTCAGACTCACCACAGTGGATACAGAGAGCACGGAGAAGAAAAAACTAGGAAGAACCGTTTTCTCCGCGCTCTCTGCGTCCTCCGTGGTTAATTTTTTTAAAGCGATCAAATGATGGGCCCAGTTTTCGCAATCGTGTTATCTGTGTTGGCGATTTTCTTGATCTTGCTTGTGCTCGTGCAACGCGGTCGGGGTGGCGGGTTGGCTGGCGCCCTCGGCGGTATGGGCGGCTCGAGTGCGTTCGGTGCGAAAGCCGGCGACGTGTTCACGCGCATCACAATTATTACCGCCTCGATTTGGATTGTTCTGTGCCTGTTCGCCCTGATGTGGGCGAAACATCGCGGCGACGTGTTAGGAACTGCTTCTACTGCCACAACCGCACCCGGTTCGGCTGACGACACCACCTTGTTGCCGAAGTCGGGCCCGCCAACGAGTACATCGCCGGCTGGCGAATCGAAGGGCTCCGCAGAATCCGTTGCAACTCCACCGGCGGCGCCTGCTGCATCGCCACCTCCGGGCACGAACACGCCGGCCGGTCCGGCAGGCGAAGCCACGAACAAAGAAGCGCCCCCAGGCAAGTAGCGCGAACCGCGCAGCAGCAATTGCGGAGTGACGTGCCTTGCTCATCAGTATGACCGGCTTTGGTGAAGCCCGCAGCCAGGCTGGCGATATGGCCGTCACCGTCGAAGTCCGCACGATCAACAGTCGACATCTCAAGTTCTCGCTGCGCTCAAGCGAAGGCTACTCGGCACTCGAACCCGAGGTTGAAGCGGTCACGCGCGATGTGATTCGGCGGGGAACGGTACAGCTCAATTTGCGCGTCGAGCGGGGCTCGCGTGTTGATGACTACCACCTCAACACCGACGTGCTGGAAAACTACCGCCGTCAGATCGAGCAGTACACCGGCCAGGCGGCCGGCAATGATTCGCTGGCGATGCAGATGTTGCTTTCGCTGCCGGGCGCGATCGATGAAAAATCGCGCGGCGAATACGATCCGCGCGAAGATTGGCCCAAGATCGAGCCGGTGATTCGCGAAGCGCTGGCGGCGGTTTCGAAAATGCGGGCCGAGGAAGGCGTCGCACTTGCAGCCGACCTTGCCCACAACGGCCGACAGATTGCGGAGCAGCTTGATGCGATTGCTCGTCGCGCTCCGGAAGTCGTGCAGTCATACCAATCGCGGCTCACCGGCCGAGTGCAGCAGGCGCTTTCCGAGTTGAATGTGACTGTCCAGCCGGCCGACTTGCTTCGCGAAATTGCCCTGTTTACCGACCGCAGCGATATCAGCGAGGAAATCGTGCGGCTCCGCAGCCATTTGCTGCAATATGAGGCTGCTTTGCTCATGACCGAGAGCTCTGGGCGTAAGCTAGAATTTATAGCCCAGGAAATGGGCCGCGAGATCAATACCATTGGGTCGAAGGCCAACGACGCTGAAATCTCGCGATTAGTGGTGGAGATCAAAACAGCGCTCGAGCGGATCCGGGAACAGATCCAGAACGTCGAGTAACGCGGAAAGCGGAAGGCGACCGTGGCAGGGGAATGCGTGATGACGATCGACGCGCCGACTCCGCAATCTGCACGAGCGATTGTGCCCTCGCGCCTGATTGTGCTTTCCGGCCCGTCGGGTGTCGGGAAATCGACCGTGCTGCGAAGCTTGCTGGCACGGTATCCGGAGCAGCTCCGCCTGAGTGTTTCCGCCACCACGCGGTTGCCTCGGCCTGGTGAAAAGCACGGGTACGACTATTACTTTCTCACGCCGGAGCAGTTTGCCGAGCGTCGCGAGGCGGGCGAATTTCTCGAATGCTGCGAGGTTTTTGGCCGCGGGCACTGGTACGGCACGCTGCTGAGCGAAGTCACGCCTAGCCCCGGCGACCAAAAGTGGGTAATTTTAGATATAGATGTGGACGGTGCTGAAAAGGTCCGCTGTCGATTTCCGGAGGCGCCGACCATTTTTTTGCGGCCGAGCTCCGATCTCGAATTGGAACGACGCCTGCGTTCCCGCGGCACTGAGTCCGAAGAAGCGATCAACCGTCGGCTGGAAGTCGCCCGCCGCGAATTGGCCCGAGCCGACCAGTACAAATATCAAGTCGTCAACGATACCGTCGATCGAGCGGTGGATCAAATCAGCGAAATACTGAAGCAGTTAGGAATCGTAAAATGATCGAGGCGCTCAAAGAAGAAGCGATTGTCAACAAGGTCGGCGGCCGGTTCAAGCTTTCGACGCTGATCCAAAAGCGACTCGTGGCTTTAAACGCCGGCGCACGTCCGCTGGTCGACGTAAAGACGGACATCAAGCTGGAAATCATCGTCCAGGAAATTCTGCAGGACAAAATCTACCTCGATATGTCGAACGAGCTGAAGACAGTTGCGGATCTGGGTCCGATGTCGGCCGGCCCGCCGGAGTTCGACTTCGCCGCGCTGTAATGCGCGGTCCTGTTCATGGGGCGTGAGCTGATCATCGGCGTCTCCGGCGGCATCGCAGCCTACAAGACCGCGGCGCTCGTCAGTTCGTTGGTGCAGCACGGTCACGGCGTGTCCGTCGTCATGACGCGCTCCGCAAAGCGATTCATCGGCCCCGCCACATTTCGCGCGCTAACCGGTCGACCCGTCGTTGTGGACGGCTTCGATCGTCACTTCCCACTCGGCGCCCACATTGAGCTGGCGGATAAAGCCGACTTAATGTGCATCGCGCCCGCATCTGCAAATATCTTGGCGAAAGCGGCCCACGGCTTGGCCGACGATTTACTTAGCACCATGTTGCTGGCCTTCACGGGCCCCACGCTGTTCGCGCCGGCGATGAACAGCGCGATGTGGGAGAAGCCGTCGGTGCAGCGGAATATAAAAACATTGCGCGGCGACGGCTTCCACTTCGTCGATCCACAGGCCGGCTGGCAAAGCTGCCGCCGACAGGGCATGGGGCGGCTGGCTGATCCGGCTGATATCGAAGCGGCGATCGAAGAGTTAATCGGGAAGAAGAAAGGTTAACCACAGAGACACGGAGGGCACTGAGAGGAAATGACCGACTCCCAATGACCAACAAATACAGGCCCCCGTTGGTCATTGGGAGTTGGTCATTGGTCATTCAATCGTTCTCCGTGTCTCTGTAGTAAATTCTTTGGCTCGAATTCTTATTACCTCTGGCCCGACACGTCAGTTCATTGACCCGGTGCGTTACCTGACGAATGCGTCCAGCGGCCGCATGGGCCGGGCGTTGGCGGAGGCCGCGCTTGCGCTCGGGCATGAGGTGGTGGTTGTGACCGGGCCGGTGGAAGTCGAATATCCGGCCGGGGTGCGTGTGGTGCCCGTGGTTTCCACGGAGGACATGTTGGCCGCGGCGGCGTGCGAGTTCGAATCATGCGACGGCCTCATTGGGGCTGCCGCACCGTGCGACTATCGGCCGGTGCGCATCGAGTCGCACAAGATCGCGAAGACGGGCCAGCCGATCGATCTGCATCTCATTGAAACGGATGACGTGGTCGCCACGCTCGGCGCGAAGAAAGGTCGCCGCTGGGTGGTGGGCTTTGCGCTCGAAACCGAGGACCACCGACTTCGAGCGCTTGCGAAGCTTGAAAGGAAGTTTTGCGATCTGATGGTGTCGAACGGCCAGCAAGCTATCAGCTCCGCCGATAACGACGTCGAAGTGCTTAGCCGGGCGGGCGAAGTTCTCGCCTCGATTTCAGGCACGAAAGAGTCCGTGGCAAGGGCGATACTCTCGATTGTTCAGAAGCGCTTGATTGACCGCCAGGCGCGCTGTAGTTAGGCCAATCGGCAGCCGTGCGCGAGCGCCTTTCCAAGCGCCTCAGCAGCTACCGGCTCTTCAGGCGTTGCGCTTCGTGCAACAGCGATCATTCCTTCCGAGCCAAAACGGAAACTACGCGAGTCGCTGCCGCTCAATTCGTCGAGCCAAGACAACAGTGCTGCGTCCTGATGCGCCGCTTCAGCGCTTTCCAGGCGCTTTATTGTCATGCCCGCAACATTCGGCTTCAGCTCCACAACAGCCGCCTTGGCGCCAGGAACGAAAGCCGGGATGAGAATTAGCTGCGGTGATGGTTCGTCGCTGTTAAGAATCGAAGTGGTGATGGCGGTCTGCGCAATCGGTGTTTCCACCAGCGCCGCCACACGCGGATCCGTCGCGACAACGGAGGTCGATGTTACGCTCGCCGCGGAAGCTGAGCCAGCAGCCGGCGCCGTGCTAGTCTGACCAAAATGGGCTCGCCAAACGTCGTAGTCTTCTGAGCCCACGATCCCATTGCCGCTGCCGTCGGCCCCACTGTAGGGCTGTACGCTTGCGCCCTCGGTTTTACGCCACAGAACATAGTCGCCCGAATTCACCGTACCGTCGCCGCTGTAGTCACCCGGCAGAGATGCCAGATTTCGGTACCAGTAAACCCCGCCTGCTGACACGAGATCGAGCACGCCATCGCCGTTCAAATCGGCGGCCACTGGAGCGCCGTCTCCGATTGTTGCATTTGCATCGACTGTCCGCGAAGCGAAGTTGCCGACGCCATCGTTGAAATATTCCACTAATGATTGCGAATATCCACCGCCAACGCTCGCCACTAAATCTAAATCTCCATCGCCATCCAAATCGGCCACGGTTATTCCGCTGATCGAGAAATTTGCGATCGTGTGAGCAACGAAGTCACCAGCGCCATCGTTCACGTAGACGCGCAGTTCAGTCCCTGTAACGAGGAGGTCGATGTCACCATCTCCATCGATATCCGCCGCCCGTATCCGACCTGGGTATTCCGGCGCCGCCAGCGTGTGATATGTAAATACAGCATGTCCGTCATTTTCGTACCAGCCGACACGCGGGTCGAATCCCGAGCTGGTCGAGACCAAATCGAGGTCGCCGTCACCATCCAGGTCTACAACATCAATGGATGGGATATTTCCGGTTTTGTCAGCGACGAAGTGTTCTGCGAAGCCGTCTGTGCCTTTGTTTTCTAACCATTCGAACAAGTTCCCGCTTCCTGGACTCCCACCAATCAACAAATCCATATCGGCGTCGCCATCCAAGTCTGCGGCGGTGATGGTTTGGAGCACGCTATCGCCGGTATAGTTGATCGCCGACGCAACAAAACTGCCGTGGCCGACATTTACGTATTGGCGAATGCTATAACCATCCACAATTGCTACGAGATCCATATCGCCGTCACCATCGATGTCGACTGCAGCTAGCGACGTTCCATCGGCGTTCGTATCGAGCGTGTGTTTTGTGAAACTACCCTGCCCATTGTTTTCGTACCAGGCAAGCTGATTGTAGAGATTCGAGATGCCCGCCAGATCCACATCTCCATCGCCGTCGAAATCAGCAGCGACGATGTTATCCAAGGCGTCGCCGGCAGCAATCGCCTGCGCTGGAGCGAATGTTGGCAACGCCGGGCCCGGGGGATCGATCGTTAGTGCGTAATCTTCGACTTCGCCATCGAGCGCGAGCCCAAACGGACTCAGCCCGCCCGCGGAGCTAAGGCGAAACCGCGCGTAAGTCGTTCCTGGTAAAGAAGAGCTCGGCACGTCGAAGGTGATCAAGTTATCGCCGTTATGAACCGCAACGCGTTGGCAGATTGCTTCCATCAAACCGCCCCAGTTTCCGTCGCCGTTGAAGTCGATCCAGGCGTCCAGATATGCGCCGGCAGGGGCGTTTTCTACATGGACAACGATCGAGGCGTCCGTCGCGCCGGCCCGGATATCGCCGAAATGAACGCCATCTTCGTCATTCAACCCGGCCGCATCGTCGCCGTTGGCGCCAGTCGTCGGTTGGCCATCTGCCTCCGCGTCTCGCTGCGAGCCAAGCATTGCACCGACCGCAACGTGGCGGGCTCCATTCTGAGCGAGCGTCGTGGGATAGGGGCAGGGCGCATCGCCAAAGTCGCCCGGCTCATTGTCCACAATCGTGCCAATCGCGCTCGCGTTGCCTTCCGCGATGTAGTCATCGCCGGCAGCAATGGTGAGAACAACCGACTCACTCGATTCTGGTTGAGAATCATCAATCGGCGTAAGCACCACTTGCACCGTGTCGACACCGGCCGGAAATACGACCGTCCCCGCCAATGTCGAGAAGCTGCTTGCGCCTGATTGCGTGTAATCGCTGCCGAACGATGCATCTCCCAAGACGCTGAAGTTGACCGTGAGTGCCGTTGCAACGGAATCGGTCCGATGAAATGTGTAAGTCAGCCCCTGAGCGCCAGATTCCGATACGGAGCGCGGACTGACTGCTACGGTTACTCCCGTGCTGACGTTTTTGTACCAGGCTACTTCGGCCTGACCGTCATCCCAGATCGAAGGTCCGATTAGATCCAAGTCCCCGTCGCCATCAATGTCTGCAAAGTACGCGACCTGGATGGGGTTTTGCGCGGTGTCCATGGAAAAGTGCTGCTGACTGAAATTCCCCGCGCCATCATTCTTGAACCAGTACACGCCGCGGTCCTCGACATATGCGGAGCTCCGGACGTTGACGATATCAACGAATCCGTCGCCATCGACGTCTCCTGCGGTGAGCCCACTTGCACCTGCGTTCGTCAGTTGCGGATCAATGTAAAAAGTAGTGTAGTGCGGCGTAAACGTGCCGTTACCGTTGTTGTGCAGCCAAGCAAGGTACGATTGCGGGCTCGTGTTGCCCACGATGTCGAGGTAACCGTCGTGGTCCACGTCGACAACGAGTCGTGCAGTAATCGTATTTCCATTAATGGAGGGCAAGTTTCGCGTAACGAAGCCGGTGCTTGTGTTCTCGATCCACGTGCTCGTGCCTAGGGGGACGGAATCCAGATCGCCATCGCGATCGAGATCGACCGGCACACCGTTGGCGACTGCCCCAAAACCGGCTGGCGTTTTCACAGAAAAATGACCAGCGCCGTCGTTTTCCAAATAAGTCGGGCCGACCGCGGAATTTCCCGCTACGTCCAAGTCGCCGTCGAGGTCGATGTCCACCAGCGTGCTGGATCTTCGGAGATATGCAGGTGCGCTCGCCGGCGCCAAAGCCTGTCCGACGAAGTGCCCCGACCCGTCGTTTTGCCACCACATGGTCGGATTTGTGGAGTTGCTTTCCAGTGTCACAAGGTCGAGGTCCCCGTCGTTGTCGAGGTCGGCGATTGAAAACAGGTCGGCGGCGTGATCGACGAGATGAGGCGGTTTCGTCGAAAAATCGCCACCGACATTCTCCGACCAATACACGCCGAGGTTCGGGAAATTGGTCGACGACCAAACCAGATCGAGATCACCATCGCCATCAAGGTCAGCAGCCTCAACGCGCGATGCGCCAAGTGCCCCGATCGTACCGGCGAATGCAAACTTGTTGCTCGCGGCAGCCGGCGGCTGCAATGTGACTGCGAGGTCTTCGACTTCGCCGTCGAGCGCTGGGCCCACCACACCTAAATCGCCCGCACTGCTGATTCGGAACCTTGCATACGTCAGGCCAATTGCCGCATTGCTCGGCACGTCAAATGTCAGCAGATTATCGCCATCCTGAACGGGCACGCTCGCGAAGATGTGCTCGCCATTTTGGTCCCAGTTGCCATCGCGGTTAAAGTCGATCCAGGCATCGAATTTCGCGCCCAGCGGCGCATTCTGCACGTTAACGGTCACCGTGGCATTGACTTGTCCTACTTGCAGTGTTCCGAATGCGACGCCGTCTTCATCGTCGGCGCCATTTATATCATCGCCATTGGCGGCGGCGGTTGGCTGACCGTCTGGCTCTGTATCGACCAGCGCGCCAAGCCGTGGCCCTGTTGCTTCGTGCCGCGCCCCGTTGTCGATCAGAAGAGTTGGGTACGGCTTGGGCGCATCGCCAAAGTCGGCGGCGAGTAGCAACTGATCCTCCAGCGGCTCGATCTGCAGATTCCGAAAACTAGAGCGATTGAGCGCCCAGGTCGACCTCGCTCGGTTTCGTTTGGAGTGAGCCCGGGAAGCAAACCAACTTCGTCGCGTTGTGAGTCGTGCCACGATTCCGACCTCCATCCATGTCCGGCCAATAAAGCGACACGAATATAGGGAATTTAGGTATAACTCGGAACGCCAACCGGGGGAGGCTCCGCTGGAGGCACGGGCTGAAAATCAGCAAGTTTTGTGTTAGCTTCTGATGACACCATAGGCGTACGACAGCCGATCAATTCGACCCCCAGGCCTCTCTCGCAATTCCCCAATGTCTACCTTCGCCGTCATTCTGCCTGCCGCCGGACAAAGCCGCCGCTTTCACGATAAGGCGTACAAGAAGCCGTTCGCGCCGCTCGGCGGCCGTGCCGTTTGGTTGCACTCGGCCGAGCGATTCATGAATCGCTCGGATGTGAAGCAGGTGATTGTCTGCATCTCGGCCGAAGACCGCGAATTTTTCAATATGAAGTTCGGTGCGAACATCGCGATCATGGGAGTCGAGGTCATTGAGGGCGGCGAGCATCGCACAGATACGGTTCAGCGAGCGCTCGAGCGAGTAAAGAATGATATCGATTTCATCGCCATCCACGACGCCGCTCGCCCTTGCATCGCCGAGCCGTGGATTGATTCTGTGTTCGCCGCCGCCGAACGCGATGGCGCGGCAATTTTAGCGGCGCCGGTGCAAGCCACGCTCAAGCGAGCGGACGAAAAGAAGCGTATCACGGCGACCGTCGATCGCGATTCGCTGTGGGAAGCGCAGACACCGCAAGTATTTCGCCGGCAGTTGCTCATCGACGCCTACGCAAAACGAGGGCGTGAAGCGGTGACGGATGATGCCCAACTCGTGGAACGGCTTGGCAAGCCGGTGACGATCGTGCCGTGTTCGGCGCTGAATATTAAGATCACGACGCGCGATGACTTAAAGTTGGCGGAGCAAGTCCTGAAGGTGCTTCCGAAGCCGAAGCTCGATAAGTTCCAAAATCCCTTCGCCGGCGATGACCTGTGGAGGTAAGTGGGAAGTGGGAGTGCGGAAAGGGTAGGGTCAGCAGTCGCGAACCCGCGTTCCGCCCGAGTGTGTCTTGAGATATCATTTGGCCTAAGGTTTTCCTTCCCCACTCCCCCCTTCCGCCTTCTCCCTTTTCATGTCTTTGCTCGACGACCTAAGCTGGCGAAATCTGGTCCACCAAACGACGGACGACGCAAATCTTTCTGCGTGGTTAGCGGAAAAACCGCGGACGCTATACGCCGGCTTTGATCCGACGGCGGACAGCCTCCATATTGGGCACCTGCTGCCACTGCTCATGCTCCGCCGGTTCCAACTCGCCGGCCACAAACCGATCGCGGTCGTCGGCGGCGCGACCGGAATGATCGGCGATCCTAGCGGCAAGAGCCAAGAGCGGAATCTGTTGTCGCGTGAAGCGCTCGCGCACAATGTTTCGAATATCCGCGAGCAGATGCGGCAGTTCTTGGACTTTGACGCGAAGTTGAATCCAGCCCAGCTTGTAAACAACTTCGATTGGGTCGGGCCGTTCAGCTACCTCGAGTTCTTGCGCGATGTCGGCAAGAACTTTCCGGTCAACGTGATGCTCGCGAAGGACTCGGTGAAGGGTCGGCTAAACAGCGATGCCGGGCTCAGTTACACCGAATTCAGTTACATGTTGATACAGGCATTCGATTTCGTTTATCTGTATGACAAGTACAACTGCGAGCTACAAGTTGGTGGGAGCGACCAGTGGGGCAACATCACGGCCGGCATCGACCTCGCGCGGCGGATGCGCAGCGCGCAGCTCCATGGGCTTACCAATCCGCTACTCACTAAGTCGGACGGCTCGAAGATGGGTAAGACCGAGTCGGGCACGCTCTGGCTCGCAGCCGATCGAACCAGCCCGTACCAGTTCTATCAGTATTGGATGCGTGTCGACGACGCGGACGCGGGCAAGTGCTTGCGCATGCTCACGACATTGCCCCACGACGAAATCGACGCTCTGGACGCTTTACGCGCTGCGGATGCTGCCCGGCGCGAAAGTCAGCGTCGGCTTGCCGAAGAGTTAACACAACTCGTTCACGGCGACGCGGGACTATCTGCAGCCCGGCGGGCGACAGAGATTTTCTACGGCGCCGAAATCGCCGATTTGAACGACGCGCAGCTTGCCGAAATCTTTGCCGACGTCCCCAGTCAACAGCTCGATCGGAACGTCCTCTCGCAGGACGGCGGCTTGCCGATCGTCGATGCCCTGGTCTCCGCCGGCCTGTCAAAAAGCAAAGGCGACGCCCGCCGCACGACCCAGCAGGGCGGGGCGTACGTCAATAATCGCCGGATTGAAAGTGTCGAAGTGCGGCTCACTGCAGCCGATCTCGCAAGCGAGACGGTCATGGTTCTTCGCAGCGGTAAAAAAAATTATGCACTTTTGCGCTTCAATTAGCGCTCGTCCGCCGACCACCTGGCGAGCGAAATCCGAGCCGAGACCCTGCAAAAGCCGTAGGCGGTAACTTGCGGCTCGCTGTAAACCCATTTATAGTGGTCGGTTTAGGCGAATCACTGTTCTGCGGCGCGTAGTCTTCGCGGCGCGAACCAGTCCAGGACGCTCGGCGTAGCGAATCTGGGGCATGGGTTTTCGGGGGTGAACGAGGTTTTGCATGGCGGGTGAGACAGTTATCGAAACGCGGGCTCTCTCGAAGACCTACCGCGATTTCTGGGGGCGACCGAAAGTTCGCGCACTCAAAGCGCTCGATTTGGAAGTGAAGCAGGGCGAAATTTTCGGCCTGCTCGGCCCGAACGGTTCGGGCAAAACGACGACCATCAAGCTGCTCCTTGGCCTGCTGTTCCCTACGGAAGGCCAGGCCCTGATCTTCGGCAAAGACGCGACCGACGTTAGCAAAAACCAGCGTCTCGGCTACTTGCCGGAAGAATCGTACCTGTATCGATTTTTGAACGCCGAAGAGACCCTCGATTTCTACGGCCGGCTCTTCGATATCCCGCACGATGTGCTTCAAAGCCGCATCGACAGCCTGATCAAGACGGTGGGTCTCGACCGGGCGCGCAAGCGGCAATTGAAGGAGTATTCCAAGGGCATGACCCGTCGCATCGGTCTCGCTCAAGCGCTGATCAATGAGCCGGAATTGATCCTGCTCGATGAGCCGACGAGCGGTCTCGACCCCATCGGCACCCGCGAAATGAAGGATATGATCCTGCGGCTCCGCGACCAGGGCAAAACGGTCGTCATGTGCAGCCATTTGCTCGCCGACGTACAGGACGTTTGCGACCGCATCGCGATCTTGCACCAAGGCGAGCTGAAAGAGCTCGGCCGCGTCGACAGCTTGCTTACCCAAGCGGATGTAACGCAAATTCGGGCGAAGCGCCTGCCGGACAACTGCATCAATGAGATTCGCGACGTCATCGCACGTCATCAGGGGGAATTACTAACCGTCGAACACCCGACCATCACGCTCGAGGAGCTCTTCCTCACGATCGTTCGCGACAGCGAAGCGCGGCCTGGTCGCCGTGCGGTGCCCGACGAACCAGTGGGGGCGAATTCCTAGCTCGCCGCCAAGATATTATTTTGTTTTTTCTCTTATCCGCCTCGGCATTCCCATTCATCCCTAGCTGATCGATGGTTCTCGAACAGGAACTCCTTCCTTTTTTAAAATGGCTGCTCGGCTATCCGTGGTCCGAGCCTCACGCGTTCCTCGAAAGTGCGCTCTTCCGGTTTGCGCTGATCGGATGCGTGCTCGCCATTCTCGCGCTCATCTTCGGGTATCTCATCGCGCTCGTCCGCAATGGGCCGCTCAAGGCCGGCGATATCACCTATCGCGTCGTCGTGAATGGGTTTTCGGAGCTCTTCAAGACCTCGCCGCGCCGCGTGTGGGCAATTGCCAGGCTGGCGATCAAGGAAACAATCCGCCGCCGCGTCGTCGTGGTTCTGGCGATTTACGTCATTATCCTGCTGTTCGCTGGGTGGTTTTTACAGACCGGCTATCGTGAACCTGGGAAGCTGTTTTTCAGTTTCGTGCTCACCGCGACCACCTACCTGATTCTGCTGATCGCGCTGCTCATGAGCGCATTCAGCCTGCCCAACGATTTTAAATCGAAGATCATCTATACGGTCGTTACGAAGCCCGTTCGCGCCGGAGATATCGTCCTGGGCCGCATTCTTGGTTTCACGATCGTCGGCACCGTGCTGCTCGCCATCATGGCCGTATGTAGCGGCGTGTTCGTGTGGCGCATGCTCGACCACACGCACCAAATCAATCTCGAAACTCTCGAAGACGTCTACGACGCCAGCGGCAAGGTGATCGGCAAAAAGGGTCGCACGACGACCAATATGCAGCATTCGCATGAGGTCGAAATCTACGAGAATGGCACCGGTCTCGCGCTGCCGACCAACGAGCACCAGCACACCATTACGAGTGTCCAGCGCGGCGGCGAAACCATTTACGAAATCAGTGGCCCGGAAGGACTTCTGCGGGCTCGCGTTCCGTACTACGGAAAGCTCCGCTATCTCGACCGCAAAGGCGTCGACGTGCCCAAAGGCATCAGCGTCGGCAGCGAGTGGACATACCGCAGCTTCATCGAAGGTGGCACGCCGGCGGCCGCCATTTGGACCTTCAGCGGTATCAACGAAAACAGCTTGCGCAAAGACCAGAACGGCGTGCAAGTGTTGCCGGTCGAGTTAATTGTGCGCGTCTTCCGCACCTTCAAGGGCAACATCGAAAACGGCATCCAAGGCATCGTGCAGCTTCGCAATCCCGATAACAAGGCGATGAAAAGTGAGCCCTGGACATTCACCGCCAAAGACAGCTCGATCAACACGTTCGATTGGGGCCGCAAGCTTAACGACGCCGATCAAAAACCGATCGACTTGCTGAAGGATTTGGTCAGCGAGGATGGCCGCATCGAAGTCGTCGTCCAATGCCTCGATCGGGCTCAGTACTACGGCTTCGCTCAGCCAGATTGCTACATTCGTCTGCCCGATGGCTCGCCACTGCTGAATTTCGTCAAGGCCCAGGGCAGCATCTGGGTGCAGATGGTCCTTGTGATTGCGATCGGCGTCACCTGCAGCACGCTAGTGAACGCACCGGTGGCGATGATGTTTACTATTTCGTTCATCAC
>DATBAY010000002.1:0-7686 GCA_036271295.1 Lacipirellulaceae bacterium
GGGGTGCATGTTTGGATCGAAACGGTGGCGCCGTATCTAGTGCTCGACGAAACCTACGCCCAGAAACCGAATTTCGAGGGCGCGAAGTTCGTGATGTCGCCACCGCTGCGAGCGAAGCGGCATCAAGATGCAATTTGGAACGCGCTGGGTTCGCGGATGGTGAGCACGATCGCAACGGATCATGCGCCGTTCGACTTCAACGGTCAGAAGGAAATGGGGCGCGAGGATTTCACGAAGATTCCGAACGGCATTCCGAGTGTCGAAGACCGCGTGAACCTGGTTTATACCTATGGCGTGAAGCGCGGAAGAATCGACTTGGGGACTTTTGTGGACGCGTGCAGCACTCAAGCGGCAAAGCTGTTTGGACTCTTCCCGCGAAAGGGAACGATTGCCTTGGGAAGCGACGCCGACCTCGTTGTTTACGATCCGAATTATCGCGGGAAGATCAGCCAGAAAACGCAGCAGATGAACGTGGACTACAGCGCATTTGAAGGATGGGAATTAGAGGGCCGACCGACGGCGGTCACGGTGCGCGGCAGCGTGATGGTTCGCGATGGACGGTTCGTCGGTAAGCTCGGACACGGCAAGTTTTTGAAGCGCGAGCCAAGCCACTTTTAACGATCGTTTTACCGCCATCGCTGCTGCAAACAGGAGTGCAGATCAGCCGTGGCTGTCTTAAAGACAGGCTGGTTTCGCAGCGATCTTCACTTGGAAAGCGCGACTATTTCATTTAGGTCTGCCCGGGAGCGCGCTCTGCACTTTTGCCGTGCCTAGCGGCGGAAATGCCGCGGTTTTTATCCGCCAATTCGTCGTGGCACGGCAATTGCGTCGCGGTTCCCTCTACAAAAAGTGGACTGCCGAGCTTCTCCCTAAATTGGTGAGGGCCGCATTCTACGATGGCCTTCGCCATTCGACGAACGCCATTTTCAATCCGTTTTTTTTGGGGAGCGATGAGATGAGAACGCGACATTTTTCTTCGGTGGCTTTGGCACTCGCTGCCGCAATGGCGATGGGGTGCAGTGAAGGCACGACGCGCAAGGACGTCGCGAGTGCGCAAGCGAAATTGGACAAAGCGCAGGCAAAAACTCAAGAGGTAGCTCAGCAGGCGAAGAATGACGTGGCGGACGCGCAGCGAACCGCGCAAGAGCATTATGTCGCCAAGCCTGTCGCCACCGATGATCTTGGAATTCGCCATGATGGCGTCGTGACTAATCGCGATGTGCGCGATCAAGAGAAAGTGGCCGACGCCCAGGTAGATGCCAATAATCGCGTGGCGGATGCGAAGGATAAAGAGGCGGCGGCTGCGGCGAATGTGAAAACGACCGAGCAACAGTTCAAAGACACGCAAGACCGGGACACTTTCGTGCGAGAAGCGGAACTCAAGCTCACCGATTATGACAAACGGATTGATGAACTTAAAACGCAGGCGTCGCACGCGCAGGGTGCCGATCGGGATACCGTCAATCGGCAGGTCGAGCTTGTTAAAGCCGCGCGGGACCGAGCCAGCAGTGCGGTGAGCGAGGTGAAGAAAGCCGATTTGAACGCCTGGCGGAATTATCAGGATCGTGTCCGCATGGCGTTTCAGGAATTGGACAACAGCGTGAGAAACGTGCGGTAAGTAACGCGTTTATGTCTGCAGTTGTGATCGTCGGCTGCTCCTTAGGTTGAGCGGCCGACGATTTTTTATGCGCTGCCGAAGCGCGACCGACAGTCGCGGCTTTATGTTACAGTCGACCGCTTAAGTTGCCAGTTGACCTCAGCCGCGGGCGAGTGCGTCTGTTTGCTTGACGAAGTCGTCGCCTTGCCATTCTTCGTCGGATTTGATCATTTTCTTGGCGTGTTCGGCCTTCTTGGCGGCGCGGGCTTCGGCTTGGCGCTTTACCAAGTCGGCGTGCGTTGTGAAGTATTGCAGGCTGTGGCCTTTGAAGTCTTCCAGCCGCTCGAATTTGTGCTTTTCCATGAAGGCCAGCAGCTGCTCGGTCATTTGCTTGATGATTGGATAGCCGAACTTCATGACGCCGGTGCACACCTGGACGGTGTCGCAGCCGAGGAGGATGAACTGGGCGGCGTCGGTGCCGGTTTCGATGCCGCCGATGCCGCTGAGCGTGCGGCCAGGGAACTCAGTTTTGATGAGTTTGGCGATTTCCATGCACATGCGGAGGGCGATGGGCATGACGGCCTGGCAGGAGTAGCCGCCGGGCGTGGTGTAGCCTTCGACGCTTGGCTCGGGACGGAGCGTTTCCAGGTCGACGCCTAGCACGCTGCGGATCGTGTTGATGGCGGCGATGCCGTCGCAACCTGCTTTTAGCGAAGCGCGGGTCGGATCTTCGATGTGCGTAACGTTGGGCGTCATCTTGGCCCAGACGGGTTTTTTGGCGACTTCCATTACCCAGCCGCAAACCTCGGAAAGGATGTCCGGGTCCTCGCCCATCGCGGCGCCCATTTTGCGCTCCGGCAGGCCGTGCGGGCAGGACATGTTGAGCTCAAAGGCATCGCAGCCAGCGTCCTGGCAGCGCTCGACGATTTCGTGCCAGGCGTCGTGGTTGTATTCCTCCATGATCGAAGCGATGAGGATGCCTTCGGGATACTTGTCCTTAACTTGCTTGAACTCCTCGATCCAGGTTTCGAAGCTGCGGTCGGAGATCAGCTCGATGTTTTCCCAACCGTAGACTTCACCCGATTCGCGGCTACGGAGGCGGGCGTAGCGCGGCTGGACGTTGATTACTTTGCCCGCATCGAGGCTGACCGTTTTGCAAATGACGGCGCCCCAGCCTTCTTCTAACGCCTTGCAAATAACATTGGCGTTCGTTCCCGGAGGGCCGGAGCCGATGACGAACGGGTTGGGGAGTTTGAGGCCGTTGACGGTTGTTTGAAGAGTGGGCATGTGAGCTAATTGCAGAAAAGACTTTTAGACAGGATTAACAGGATAGACAGGATTTCTTGATTGTCGAGCGGTAATAGGCAGCTCGCGAATCTTTCGCTTAACGTTCAGGCTCTCCGGCCCAAAATTAATCAATAATCCGATGGGTTTGCCAGTGGCAGTGAGATAGTTCACGAGCTGCACATCGTGCGCCTCGATCAATTGTCGAACCGATTTCAGTTCGACGATAATGAGATCGTTGACCAGCACGTCGGCATCGAAATAACCAACTACTTGGCCACGATATGCTACTTCAATAGGTTTCTGAGCTTCCGCGATAAGTCCACGCTCGATCAATTCAATGACAAGACTTGATTCATATACTGACTCGAGAAACCCAAATCCAAGTTCATTGTAAACGGCATACGCTGCTCCAATAATTTCTTTTGTTAGAGCCTCGGGTTGCATTGCAACTCCGACAATTTCTTTTCCTGTCAATCCTGTTAATCCCGTCTAATTTTTCTTGGATTGCAATTCGCCCAACACCTCGTCGAGCATCGCGACCATGTAGTCGGCGTCGTCTTTGTCGATGCACATTGGTGGTTTGATGCGGAGTGTGTTGCCGAAGAGGCCGCCTTTGCCGAGGAGGACGTTGCGCTCCTTCATTTTTTCGACAATGTCTGCAGTTTCGGTGTTGGCGGGCTCTTTGGACTTGCGGTCGCGGACGAGTTCGACGCCGAGCATGAGGCCCATGCCGCGGACTTCGCCGATGATGTTGTGCTTTTCCTGTAGGTCGAGCAGGGCTTCTTTGAAGTGCGTGCCGACTTCGAGTGCGTTTTGCTGGATGTTTTCCTCGTCGATAATTTCCAGCGTGGCGAGGCCTTGCGTCATACTAATTGGGTTGCCGCCGAACGTGTTGAAGTGGACCCGCTTCTTCATGACTTCGGAAATTCCGACGGTGGTGGTCATTCCGCCGAGTGGAATGCCATTTCCCATACCCTTGGCCATCGTGATCATGTCGGGCACCACGTCCCAGTTTTGATGGGCCCAGTAGTGGTGGCCAGTGCGGCCGAAGCCACCTTGGACTTCGTCGGCGATGCAAATACCGCCGTGTTGGCGGACGATGTCGTAGATGATTTTGAAAAACTCTTTAGGTGGCGTCACGGTGCCGCCCACACCCTGAATCGGTTCGCCGATAAAGCAAGCGATTTCGCCGGGCGTTTCATACTGGATGACGTTTTTGATGTCTTGCGCACACTTCACGCCGCAGCTGGGATATTCGAGGCCAAACGGGCAGCGGTAGCAGTAACCCGCCAGCGTGTGGTGGATGTTCGTGCCGTTGTTGCTTTTGAACTTCCAGTTGCCGTGCGCGGTCAGGCTCATCGGCACCGACGTGCCGCCGTGGTATCCGTTACGGAGCGCGACGACATCCTGGTTGCCCGTGTACTCGCGGGCGGAGAGGATCGCGACTTCGTTCGCTTCGCTACCGCTATTGGTGAAGTAGGAACGGGTGAGACCCGGGGGCATTTTCTCGGCGAGCTTTTCGGCGAACTGCACAATGGCCGGGTGGAGGTAGATCGTCGTCGTGTGCTGCAGCCGGCCCGTTTGTTCGCGGACACGTTCGACGATTTTCGGATGGCAGTGGCCGACGCTGATCGTGACGATGCCGGCGAAACAATCCAGGTATTGCTTGCCTGATTCGTCCCACACGTACTGCATGTGCCCTTCAACGATCATCAGCGGGTCGCGGTAGTACGTAATGATGCCGGGCGACAGGTATTGATGCCGCAGGGCCAGGACTTCATCCTTCGACGGTCCATCGTACGGGGCAGGGGAGTGATCGCAGATTGGCAGGGAATGCTTTAAATCAATGGCCACGGCAAGGGCTCCCGGGCGAAACGGTTCAATGGAAAGCAAACCGTGATTTTAACTCGGTCGGCCGGAAATCGCTACCGCGAGGTTGCCCAATCAAAAGGCCAGATCGACGCGGCTTGGCGTTGATTCTTTTTGGCCCGCAGGATTAACTGGAGGACACTTCTCCAGGCGTCATCTTTCCAAAGGCCGAATATGACCCGCTCTGCGCCATCGTCTGCCGCTAGCGATGGAATCATTGAATTAAACGGTGACCTTTCCGGTTCGCCTTACTACAGCCACGACATGGCCCCGGTGCCGCGCGCGGGCCGCCGGTGGGCAATGAAGGACATGGCGGCACTGTGGATAAGTATGTCCGCCTGCGTGCCCACTTATCAGCTTGCGTCGAGCATGCTGAGTGACAAGGTCGGCATGAACTGGTGGCAGGCGATGCTCACGATTCTGCTGGGAAATATCGTGGTGCTCTTTCCGATGATACTGAACGCACACGCGGGGACGAAGTACGGCATACCGTTCCCCGTGTATTGCCGGGCGTCGTTCGGTATCCTCGGCGCCAACATACCCGCTCTGTTGCGAGCGCTTGTGGCGTGCGGATGGTTTGGGATCCAGACATGGATCGGCGGCTGGGCGATCTACAAGATTCTCACGGTCTTTTTTCCGACGTGGGACCAATTGGAAGCGTTGCCCTTTCTCGGAATCAACTCGGCTAAGCTGGGATGCTTTCTGTTTTTTTGGCTGATCAATATGTTGGTGATTTTCAAGGGGATCGAATCGATTCGCGTGCTCTTGAATATCAAAGCGCCGCTGCTGATCGCGCTCGGCTTGGCGCTGTTGGCATGGGCGTATTATCGGGCGAATGGTTTTGGCGAGATGCTTGCGAAGCCATCAGCTTTCGAGCCGGGCGGACCAAAGGCGGGCGAATTTTGGACGTACTTCTTTCCGTCGCTGACGGGCGTGGTGGGATTTTGGGCGACGCTTTCGCTAAACATTCCAGACTTCAGCCGTTATGCCTATTCGCAGCGCGACCAGGCTTGGGGACAAGCGCTGGGGTTGCCGACGACGATGGTCCTGTTTTCGTTTATTGGCGTAGCGGTTACGAGTGCAACGGCGGTGATCTACGGCGCGCCAGAGTGGGATCCGATCGTTGTGCTTAGCAAGTTCAACAACCCGGTTGTGCTCGTTGTAGCAATGATCTCGCTGTGTATCGCGACATTGGCAACAAACATTGCTGCCAATGTAGTCAGTCCGGCCAATGACTTTGCTCACTTGATGCCACGCTTAATTTCATTTCGTATGGGAGGGCTGATCACGGGGATCGTCGGCATTCTTATGCGACCTTGGAAGTTGGTCGAAGATCCGACGGGCTACATCTTCACGTGGCTCATCGCGTACTCGGCGCTGTTGGGAGCCATCGGTGGCATCCTGATCGCGGACTATTTCGTGATTCGCCGCACGCAGCTCGATCTGGAAGGGTTATACGAAAAGAAAGGACCTTATTGGTACGCCGGCGGATTTAACTTGCGTTCGATCATCGCGCTGGTCCTTGGGATCATTCCGTGCATCCCGGGTTTTTTGGCACAAGTTTCATCACGGCTTGCCGAGTTGATCCCGCCGATCTGGACCGAGCTGTACCACTATGCCTGGTTCATTAGCTTTGGGATTTCGTTTCTGGTTTATTTGGTGTTGATGCAATTGCCCGGTGGTAAAATGAAAAGCTCCTCATCAGAATGACGGCCACTATGAGCACCGCGAACAATAGCCACACGGTCGTATCCTTTGGCGAAGACATACTGGAAAGGATGGTCCTAGCCGTGGAAAAAGTGCGCGAACGATTGCGGCGGGCGGCAGGGGCGCTGGATGCCGCGGGAATACCGTATGCAGTGATTGGCGGTAACGCGGTGGCCGCGTGGGTCTCGAAAGTTGATCCGGGGGCGGCCCGAAATACGGTGGACGTCGATCTGATGGTGAACCGGAGCGATCTTCCGGCAGTCACAATTGCTTTGGAAGGCGCCGGCTTTGTGTATCAGGACTTGTTGGGTGTCGCCATGTTTTTGGATGGACCGAATGGCAGCCCGCGCGACGCCGTGCATCTGTTATTTGCGGGTGAAAAGGTGCGACCGCATTATGCGGCTGCGGCACCGGCGTTGGATACCGCGGAGGATCATGAAGCGTTTCAACTGCTCGCGCTTGAGTCGTTGGTGCGCATGAAGTTGACTTCGTTTCGAGATAAAGACCGCACTCATTTGCGCGACCTGATCGAAGTCAGCCTGGTCGATCGAAGTTGGCTCGAAGGTTTGCAGCCAGAGTTGGCCGCGCGACTTCAGGAATTACTCGACGATCCGGATGGTTGAAAGTATCGGCACGCCCGGTGGCATTCTTTTCGAGCGATTGCTGCAGCGCAGTTTATTTGCGGCGGTTGGTTGTGCCGTGCTTGTCGTCTTCTGCTTTTACTTCGTCGATCGGCCCGTTGCGTTCTTTGTTCACAGGCACGAAATACCGCGTCTTGAAGAGTTCCGCTGGCTGACGGAACCGCCGCCGCTCGTGCAGAGTTGGTCGCCGCTCGTCTTAATTGCGCTCGCGGTACGGCGAGCATTTGGCCCTTGGCGGCGATGGCAGCACGTGCTGTTTGTCGCGTGCGTGAGCTTGATTGTGGCCGATCAGTTCCGTGAATCGCTCGGCGATTTGTGTGGGCGGTACTGGCCGGAAACGTGGCGAGATAATAATCCGTCGCTGATCGGCACCGGCGCGTATGGTTTTCACCCGTTTCAGGTTGGCGATGATATTGGAAGTTTTCCATCGGGGCACGCGGCGAGGATTTCGGCGTTTGTCGCCGTGCTGTGGTTGGGGTTGCCGCGAGGCCGCTGGTTCTACGCGATCATCGCCGTGCCGATGCTCGTTGCACTTGTCGCGATGAACTACCACTTTGTTAGTGATGTGATTGCGGGTGCGACGCT
>DATBAY010000003.1:0-9119 GCA_036271295.1 Lacipirellulaceae bacterium
CGCCAGAGACAATATTTCCCGATGCAGCAGACAGATGCGCCCGAAGCTCGGCGACGAAGAGAACATCCCGCAAGTATCGTCGCGAATAAAAGGGAAGCGGACGTCGGTTCCGGCACAGGCGACCAAACGACAGGATAAGTCACGTTATTGGCGTCGGTCGCGAAACCGACGATTCTGCCGCTCGCATCGACGCCCTGAGCAATCGAGCTGACAAAATCCTGACCAAGGCCCGCCAGCGATGAGTGAAGATCGAAGGCGCTCGCCGCAGTTCCCTGCCACAAAAGCGCATGATTGTTGCCGCCGGTTAGAGTTCCCGACCCGTAGCCAACTTGCAAGTTGCCGGCAACGCCATTCGCGTCCGACATCGTGAAGCCTGCTGGGTTGAGGTCCACCGCAGTCGCCGCCGAACCGTGCCATAAGACTGCGTGCGGCCCGACGAGGTAAGCGCCTGAATAACCAACTCCGACCTGCAAATTCTGCGAAACAGATCGAGCCTCGCTGGAGGCGAATCCTGCTGGTTGCAGATTCGTGAGGGTGTGCGCCACGCCCGTCCACAACGACGCGTTAAAAATACCGTTATTGAGGGGTGCGACTTCGCCGACGATGCTGTCTCCGTCGATATCCAACGCTACCGACCCGCCGTAGCCGGCCGGTGTGAGATCGACCGCACTCGCGGCCGTACCGTGCCAAACAAGCCCATGGGCAAGGCCGCCGTTTTGAGTGCTTAAGCCGCCGCCGCCTACCTGGGTGTTGCCAGAAACGGCGTACGCTTGCGACGTGTAATAGCCCGTCGGGTTGAGATCAATCAAGCTGGCGGCGGTACTGTGCCAAAGCGCAGCATGCTCGTCGATGAAGACGTCGTTTGCCGCGGCGCCAACTTGCGAATCACTAGACATGCCGTAGAGGCTTGAGTGCCAGTTGGAGCCAGGATTAAGACTGATCGGATTGCCGGCGAAAGTGCTCCACAGCAAGGCATCGGAGTAGTGGACCCCTACGCCTCCGACCGGTCCGTTACCGGTTCCGACGACCACGCCCCCGGCAATGTCCGCGGCCCGACCACCGTTGTAGCCGGGCGCTGCAAGAATGGTCGTGGTGTAGTTCAACGCAAACGATTGACTGACTAAGAGAAGTGCCAGAAAAGCGGATAAGATGGTAGCTAGAGGTCGATGTTGTTTAATCATTTTGTAGGACTTTCTCGGCAGGATTATTATTACTTGGCAAGCAGGCACTAGGAGGCCGTTCAAATGGCATTCCAGGGTTAGTTCGCCCATCTACAGATACGTGCGACGGGACAAGATAATTCGCGCAAAAAGATTTTGCCGGCGATCCGGAGGCACTTTGCGCCGAGCGGCGCCAGGTAGTTCGAACGTTGCGTCGCCGCGAGCTACGGAACGATCGTCACTTGGGCCGGATCATCGAGAATGATCTCGGGCCAACCGGTGTAGCGAGAACTATATCCACCGTAGGGGACAACCCTGCCCTTGATGTGGAGACGCGCTCCGGCAAAGGCCGCAGCTACATCGCCATTGAACGCGGCATCGAACTTGGGCCGTTGGTCTTTATAGACAATTGCCAGGAGTGCGGGGTTGCGCGGAGCATCGCCTTCGAAAAAGATATTGAGCACATTGCCAGTGCTGCTCCACGTACTAGTACGAACGTTACCTTCCACGACAACTTCTTGGCCAATCGCTGCTTTGAGTTTGTCGAATTCGGAAACGCCGAGGACGCCTTCGGGCAATGATGCCGGCGCTTGTCGACGGCCGGGGTCAGCAGGTCTGTCTTGCGGAGTTGACTGGGCGATCGGGCCAGTTTGTGTGTCGGCCGATAAACACAGTTCGGCATACCAGCCGGGAACTTCATGCCGCGCGACGGCAAGTTCAAAGGCTTGCCGTGCCGCCACGGAATTGCCTGCCACCCAATGCGCCCGCGCTTGGAGTAATGCAGGAATACTCTCGCGATCGCTCGAATTGCGAGTGACGAGTGCTTCGATCCAATTCCATAGACCGAACGAGGCATACAACTCAGCGCGGTTTAGGAGCGACGGCGACTGCGCAAGGCCGCGGATCTTTTCCGGAAGTCGCAAATCGATCGTGCCGCAGCGCGCCGCGATGATCTTCGTGCCGGCTGGATTAGAGACGAGCGTGTTGACGGCGAAAATCGAACCGGTATCGAGAACTAGCTTTTCCTGTCGAGCAGCAACATCCCAGACGCGCAGCTCCTCGATTCCCGCGGAAACAGCCCAGTTATCGGCGGCATTGCCGGTATCGATGAAGCGAAATCCATTTACCGAATTTGTGACGGGGCCAAGTAACGCCATCGGTTCCCAAGTGTCGGTGCTCAGTAGCGAAATGCCTCCGTGATTGAGGCCGACGGCCAGCAGCTTGCCATCGTGCGACGTGCTGAGTCCTTTGACAAAGCCTGGCAAAGAAATGCGACGTGGTTTCTTTTCAGTACCGAGCTGCCATTCGCTGAGGAACTCCCCGCGCCCCGCGCCGATAAGTACTGTATGCCCATCCAGCATTGCGGGCGCTCCGGGGGAATGGTTAGCGGGACCACCGGGCGCGAACAACACCTGCCGGATGTCTTGCGATTGACCGCCAACCGCAGCCAGTAACTTGCCGGTGTCCGCGCTCCACGCCCGTGCGGCGCCCTCGTTGCCACCGCTGGTGAGCAGCGTGCCATCGGCGGACGCATCAATTGACCACACCTGTCCGGCATCATGAGCGTGGACCGACCATTCACAACGGCCACGCTGCAGGTCGAAAGCGGCCACCGTTCCATCATCTTCTCCGGTGTAGAGTCGCGTCGAGTCGGGACCAAAGCAGCTGGTATTTGCATAAGCCGATTGCTCGATGTTTCGCAGCGTGCGACCGGTTGCGAAATCGCGCACTTCGCGGTGTACGTGCGCTCTGCCATCCTTGGCCGTGTCGCTCCTAACGAGGCCGGATACCAAAAGGCCATCGCGTGAGGCAGACATGCCGCCCACAAGTCGTCCGGTTTCTCGTCGCGCTGCGACAAGCGGCCACGCCAGCACATGACCTTGGGAGTCGATCGTGATGGCAATTTCTCCATCGGGACTCGAAGCCGACGCTTTCTCCGGGGAGCTACTTGGATTCCCCTTACCAACGTACACCAGCGACACTTGTTCACCTGAGGGGTTAGCGAGTGTAAGCGGCGGGCTCTTCGTATTGGGTTCGAAAACTTCGACGATCCCGTCCCGCGTAGCGACAATTACGCGGTCACTATCCGTCGACGTGGCAACGGAATTAACTGCGGCCCGATAGGGACCGTGAACGTAAAGCGGCTCCCCTTCGACGGATGATGCCGCCACGTTACCAACCCACTCGCCGCAAAATAGTGTCTTGTCGTCGGCAGAAAAAGCAACGCAGCCGCAGCCTCGGACGTCTTTGTTTCGGTTCGGCGACTCGTCGATCGTGCGCACTTTTGTAGCAGTTACCGGATCCCACAGCACAACGGTGTTTTCGTCACTCACCGTCGCCACGACTTTGCCGTCGTGCGAGAAAGTCAGACCTTCCACGGCCGAGCCGTGCCGACCTTTGCCGATAATTTTCAGCGTGCTGGTTTCCCAAAACAGAACCTCTCCGCTTTGATTGACGGACGCGGCCAGCGCCCCATCGGGCGAGAATGCGCAGCCCTTCATGGCACGATCATCATCGGCACGGCGCAACTCGGCGCCGCTGATGGGATCAATCAGGCGTAAGGCGTACATATTGCCGAGTGCGACGATGGGCCCATTCGAGGTATCAACCGCGCCCATGTGCGATACCGGCCCAACGACATTGAAGGAACGCGTCCACGTGCCGGTGACGAGGTCGAGTACATTACAGGTGATCTTTTTATCGTAGACGACCAGTTCTTGCCGCGAGTTTAAAACAACAAATTGCCAAGGCGAGTCACCCTTTGCCTCGGCCGACCACAACGGCGGCGGGCTGGCCCGATAGAGTCGTACTAAAGAAAAATTCAGTCGCGTGAGCGGAGCATTGAGCGATTTAAGTTTCGCTTCGGCTTCTGCGAATCGTGAGTAGGCAGCGCGATACTCAGCGGCGGTAGTTAGCGCGTCCCCCTCGCTGATCATGCTTTCCGCCAACTGCAGTTGAGCGTTCCGCGCTTCGGTTTCAGCCTTTTGCCGTTGTTCTTCGGCCACGCCTTCAGCACGAACGGCATGATCGCGCTCGCTCGTGACTTCGTCACGCTGCTGGCGCACCAGGCGCTCCGCGCTCACCGCGCGCACAAATCCGATCGTGCTCAAAATGGCGCCGCCGAGCACGGCGAGGCAGATGACGGCCGCCGCTGCGACCGGCAGCTTGTGCCGAGCCGCGTATTTTTGTGTCCGATAAGCCAGCGACGGCTTCGCCGCGAGCACAGGTTGATGGTCCAAGTGCCGTTCGAGATCGGCGGCGAGCTCGCTGGCCGTTTCGTACCGCCGCGTACGCTCCTTCTCGAGGCACTTCATCACGATCCAATCCAGGTCACCGCTCACACCGCGGCTCAATCGCGCAGGCTCGGTATGTCGATTGGCGGCAATCGCGGGTAAAGTCGCACTGGTGTAGAGCCGCGTGCTGGGTTTCGGCGGTTCTTCTTCGCGAATGATTCGTAGGACTTCATCGAACGCGGCCTCGCGCAAACGCTCTTTATCGAGCGGTGTCGTACCGGTCAGCAGTTCATAGAGCAACACACCCAATGAATAGATGTCAGTCCGCGTGTCGATATCGAGCTGGTTAAACTTCGCCTGCTCGGGACTCATGTACTCCACGGTGCCGATCACCTGACCGAACTCGGTGAACATCGTCCGGTCGGTCAGCTTTTGCGCTGTTGCCTTCGCAACGCCAAAGTCGATCACCTTCGGGACTGCGTGATCGTCGTATTCGGCAACGAGTACGTTCGTGGGCTTAATGTCCCGGTGGATAATCCCTTTTTGGTGAGCGTGCTGCACCGCATGACAAACCGGAATGAATAGTTCAAGCCGCGCTTGGAGTGAAAGCTTATGGGTGTCGCAATATCGTGTGAGGGGAACACCTTTCACAAGCTCCATCACGAAGTACGGCCGACCGCTCGTAGTTGTGCCCGCATCGAGCACGCGGGCGATGTTGGGGTGGTCCATCATCGCGAGCGCTTGCCGTTCGGCTTCAAAACGGGCGGTGACTTGCCGCGTGTCCATGCCTGGCTTGATGACTTTAATCGCGACGTTGCGCTGAATGGGCTCCATTTGCTCGGCCATGAACACGGCGCCCATTCCGCCTTCGCCGATTTGCTGCAAGAGCTTATAGGGACCGATAATGGCTCCCGGTCGCTCGGTGAGGGGAGTTTCAACCGAGCGCTGCAAGTCGGCGGCGGGCGAGTCGAGAATGAAGGTGGCAGCCCGTTCGTGTTCTTTAAGCAGCCGCTCGACACGATCGCGCAGCGCTCGATCCGCGCCGCAAGCGGCATCAAGGATAGCGGTCCGCTCGGCCGAATCGCCTTCGAGAACTTTGATGAAAATGTCACGTTCGCGCATGGATTTAGCTCGCAACCGGGGCGGAGGCGCTTATATCCCCAGTGCGACGGGGCGGCGAGAATCGCGCAAGCGGGTGCACCAATTGAGGCCCGGCGTGGAGAAGCGGCGTCATAGCCCGCCCATTTCGCGTTTCAACCAGGCGCGTGCGAACGACCAAAGAAAGTTGGCCTTACGGGGCGAAACGCCGAGAATTTCGGCCGCCTGCGGAATGGTAAGACCTGCGAAATAGCGCAGCTTGACCAATTCGGCCGACTGCGAATCCTCTTCCGCGAGCCGTTCCAGCGCATCATTGAGATCCAGCAGTTCCTGAGCTTTATCGACGCGGCCAACTTCCTCGGGCGATAGTTGGGCCCGTTTCAATTCACCGCCGTGCTTGATTCGCGACCGACGACGGGCGTTTTCGATGAGGATCCGGCGCATCGCCTCGGCCGCGGCGCCGAAAAAATGACCTCGTCCACTCCAATGCTGAGATTCTTCTCGATTGACAAGTCGCAAATAGGCCTCGTGCACGAGTGCCGTCGGCTGCAACGTTTGGCCCGGCTTCTCCTGGGCCAGTCGCGCCGCGGCGAGTCGACGCAATTCGTCGTAAACGATCGGCAACAGGCGTTCGCTCGCCGTTGGGTCATCGGCGTCCATTTCGGCGAGAATGTTGGTCAATTCGGTCATGCGCGGCTACCTGTCGAAGCTCCGGCTTTGTATTTTAGCAGCTTCGCTCGCATTACTGACCATCCAGCGATTCTTTTTCACCGCCGGCAACACTGGCCGCACCGCGGTAAACGAACAGGTCGATCGTTTCAGGCACGAACTTAACGGCTCCATCGGCCATTAGTAGATGAGTGCCGCCCAAATGTTCGCTCCCGAGGGACACGTCGTTGAACCCGCTCGCGTTGCCGTCGCGAATATAGTGCTCGTATCGCCGCGAGAATTGCTTGCCGAAGTAAACGGTTGCGATAGGCCATTGCACATTTTTGGCGCCGGCGATCGTGTCATCGTTGCAGCCACGAACCCAACTTCGATAGCACCGCGCATCGCTCCAGGAAAGCTCGCCGACGAGGATCGTGCGAGATGTACCATCCGTAATATCCGCCAGCCGCGTGTGGCTGTCGTAACCAAGGATGCCTTGTTCGGCGAAGGGGCCTTGTGACGAAACGCGGTACGTGGCGCCGCTCGCACTTTCACCCCGCGGACCCAGGATGCCATAGTAGTGCACAGTGTAGGAATGACGTTCGTTGACGGCGTCGGCTTCACTTTCTGATTGATTTCCGAGCGCGGTGGGACATTCAAATTCTGAAATTGTGACCAAACCGTACGGATTATTTCTATGATTGACGGTCTTCGACTGGTACGGGCCGTTCGCCACGTCGAATTGGTCGAATAGTGCGTCGTAACCGAGCATAGGAAGAATAAGGACATGCCAGCTCAATTCGTTCTTGCTCGAACCGCCCGGCGGAAAATGTTCATTCGATGCGTAGTATCGCTGCAGTGCTTCGCCGATTTGTTTCAAATGCGTTTTACATAAGTTGCCCCGGCTCGTTTCTCGCGTGCGTAGCACGGCTGGAATTAACAACAATAAGATCACTGAGGTTGCTACCAGCCCGATGAGCGCATCCAGAACGAAGAAAGCAGGTCGTCGTCGAGGCGTGCAACGCATTTCCGTTATCCTCATTACCGGCATGCAATTATTTGGAAAATCGGCAGTCCGAAGGCGCGATAAACGACCGATGGCGTTTCAGTACCAGGAGGCAAACGACAGAGATCAGGAGAAAACCCACGGCGGCGTTGCACCAAACAATCAGATTGTCTGCGCTTACGGTGTCGACCGGTGTAACCGCTTTGGCACGTGGCATCATGACGTACGGGCTGAAGCCGGCCAGGTGATCATCGACACGGTCCAGGCAGGTTACGACAGCGTGCTCGCGAACGTTGTTTCCAGCGACGCCGGCGCCGATGATCGCAGGCAGATCGTGTTTGGCGACGTCAAAAAGATCCCGTCTCGCAAGTTGAGTGGGGCGGTCGCGCCCAAGCAAGCGTGGCCAAACGCCTTCTCGGCCGACGCACTTTTCCAATTCACGCGATATGTCATCTAACGCAGGCAGCGCCGCGTTCGCAAACGCATCCCATTGATCTCCACTGGGTTCAAAACGACGAATGTTTTGAACATCGTTCCAGATTTCCAAGACTCTCGTTTGACTTTCGCTCAGCGGAGGGTCGAATATCGGCGTTGATCGAACCAGGATGATTCCGCCAAACGCGACTATCGCCGCGAGCGACGATCTCACGACAGTCGCGCGAGCGTGTGGGCGAATGTTCCATACGGTCCTCCAGCGCGCATAGCCAAAAATGAGAACACACGACAACGTCGCCAAAAGCAACCAATTCGAATCAATAGCGGTGCGAAAAAGCCGGCGCATGTTCCAGTTCGTTGCGAAGGGTTTGGCAAGCACATCGGCCAGCGAACCGTGGGCGCCGAAAACGTCGCCCGTGGGTGGCGTCTTTGCTAAAACAGCGTTCGTCGCAACGGCGAACTCGACCACGTTTCCGTCTTCGTCGAAGCGCATTACGGTCCAACTTAGTGGCGCTTGGTCTGCGGTAGCGTCGTACGTCAGGTCGCTTTGGCAAATCGTTAAACCGTTTCGTTTTTCGATGATTCGCACGATTCGACATTCGTGCGCAATGTCGATCCAAAATTCGCGAAGGGAGTCCCCCGGAATGCGCTCTTCGAAGATGGCGTAACGATCGCCCGAGCATTGCTTGGTGTAGCCGATCGTCGTTAAGCGTTCGGGGTGAATCAAAAGCAGCGGGCGAATGGCATAAATGGCAGCTTCGGATAAGACGCGTTCCAGACCGATTAAATCCCGAGTTGTGGCCGCGAGGCTCTTCGTCATTGTGACCGAGACGGCCTCACGTTGCGGCAGGAATTGCCGGCCTGCGAGCCGCTGCTCCAGCAGGATCTGGCGAAACTCAAGGCGGGCGCGGGCGGGGTCGGTGTCCGCCGCGCGAAGCCGGTCATCTTTGCCTTGAATCGTCCATCGCTCGCCGTCCACACGCCAACGAATTCCGGATATCGTCACACGCCAAGGACGTGAGGTGGGCAAGTCGGCGAATCCGAAGTTGGCGGTCCGGCTATCGCGGACGACGGACCACGTAACATTTGCGTTAGAGTACTCCGTTTCTCTCGTTTTCCAGGCAATGCAAATATTATCCGCTGTGGGCGCTTGCGGTGTGACTGCCAAGACGAGTGACCATAGTATGGCCGCACTATTCATGGAAACCTTTAAAGGGCAAAGCATCTTTCAAACGCAGGCGCAAGTAACGCCACCGTATCGGCGAATCTCCCGGCGCTATAGCGAACGCGATTTGTGCGCTCCGTTCACCGATTGCGATACTCGTGGCAAATGCCGGCCAGCCATTTAGAATTAGCTCGATATGATCCGCTCGCCAGTTCAACCGAACGTCATTCCAGCCAAGGCGCAGCGCTCGCTGGCCGATCGGATCGAGCGGAGCAAACATGCCAGTCGCCGCCTCACGGACGCCGGCAATCCCCGCGTCGGGTAACGGCAAAACGATTTGGGTCTTAGAGGCGTCGGTTTCTTGCCCCGCGACA
>DATBAY010000004.1:0-6074 GCA_036271295.1 Lacipirellulaceae bacterium
CCAACTTCCCGTCTGCGTCCACGTCGTGCCGTCGAAGTGCCACTTGCCCAGAAGATTTTTGCCGTCGGTCGAATAGGCGGTCTCCGACGTGCCGTTATGATCCAAATCGAGAAACACGACGTCGCTCTTCACGAACGGCGAGTTCATGGCCGAAGTTTGCGACACGGCGCTCGTTGGCAACCCGGCCCCCACGAGCGACCCGGAGGTAGTGCTCGAAAATCCCCATAGCTGACCATCGTTAATGCGGTTGCCGCGCGCGTCGCCACTCGTCAGTAGCGTCTGGGTAAGCGCTCCGCTCGCATCGATGTAGTATTGCCCGCCATCGCCGCCTTGGTTGCCGCCCGTCCAAAAATGCTTGCCATCCGTCGAAACGACCGATCGCAGCGCCAAGCCGGTGTAGTCGCTGATCGTAGTTGTCGTCAGGTTCCAATTCGAGTCGACCACGCCGATCGCCCGCGGCGATGCGGATGCGATGAGGCTCGGCGTGTTCACCGCTGCCTGGTAACCACCGAACACAAGATAGCTGCCGTTCGTGCTCAAGTGCAGCAGGCCTTCGTGATCGTTCGTACCATCGAGCGTAAGCCCCGTGATGGAATGAGCCGTCGGCGTCGTACCGAACGTGCCCGTCGCGGAATTGTACGAAAACTCATTCAGAGTAAGCGCGCTAGCGGCATCGCCGGTGCCGCTGGCGGTCGTCAGAATAACGAGATTGCCGCCCGTAAACGCGGCCCGAACTGGCCCCGCAACAACTACACAAATGGCAACTGCGCAACTCACAAAAGCAAAACGCTTCATTAAGATTTCCTTCCAAAAAAACAAAGCAGCCAACTCATTGCAGTTCACTCGCAATCCTGTTGTTCTACAGTACGACTTCACGATTCTTGAAGTCGCGTAAAGCGAATAGTTTTGAGCTGCGGCGCGCAGTGTCGGTTTATTCGACAAATCTACAACTATCCGCTTAGTAACAAGTCGTTCGAATGCGACGGAAGCTTCTCTATTCAAAGCGCGTAGCTGAATACAGGAGTCCGAGCGTCCAGAGTTTCTTGGAGTCGATCACGTCCGCATCCCCGCTGGTGCTCACGCCCGGTCAAACGACGAGCAATCTAGAAATCTACTCAGTCACCGCTGTGCCCGAAGCTTCGGCATTTTTCTGCGTCGGCCTGGTCGCCGTGGCTTTCGCCGGCTGCCACGCCTGGAAAAACCGCGCGAAGTAGCCTACGTTCGGTTGGATGGAACCTACCGGCAGCCAGATTGCGGATACGATAGCAATCAATCCGCACCCGTCCGGCCGCGGCTATCGACTCGAAACGACACAGTTCTTACCGCAGCCGCGCGACCGCGTCTTCGAGTTCTTTGCCGACGCCTTCCAACTCGAAACACTCACGCCCAGCTGGCTTCATTTTTCAGTGTTGACGCCCGCGCCGATCGAAATCGCCAGCGGCACGCTCATCGACTACCGCCTCCGCCTGCGCGGCCTTCCCATCCGCTGGCAGAGCGTAATCCGCGATTGGGAACCACCCTTCCGCTTCGTCGATGAACAAACCCGCGGCCCCTACCGCCGCTGGCATCACGAGCACCAGTTCGAGTCGGTTACAGCCGGCACCCTCTGCCGCGACATCGTCGACTACGACGTTTACGGCGGAGCACTAATTAACAAACTTCTCGTGCGCCGCGACTTGGAGAGAATCTTCACCTTCCGCCAAAGTAAACTGCGCGTTCTATTCTCTACCGCTACTTCCACTCGCGAGACAAACAATGAGCACTCCCTCCGTTAAGCTCGGCTACGCAATTCTGTTTGTAAAAGACGTCTCGTCGAGCCTGACCTTCTACGAACAAGCCTTCGGCCTCTCGCGCCGGTTCTTCAATGACGACAACGGCAAGGCTTACGGCGAGCTCGAAACCGGAGCCGCCTGCCTGGCGTTCGCCAGCTTCGAAATGGCACGGGCGCAACTTAACGACGAAGTCGTCTTCGCGTCCCCAGACAAACCACCCCTGGGCGTTGAGGTTGCTTTGGTTACCGCAGAAATTTCCGCGCTCTACGCCCGCGCTATTCAAGCGGGAGCAGCCTCGGTGAAAGAGCCGGCAACGATGCCGTGGGGTCAAACCGTTGCCTATGTTCGCGACATCGACGGTCATCTCATCGAGCTCTGCACACCGGTCGCTCAATGAGCCCCGCCCAGCCTCGGAAATGAGCTGCGCTCGCGCCGGCGCTCAATACCGCGCCAAAATCACTGCCCCGCCAGCGATCAACGCCCCGCCGATCACTTGATGCCACGTGATTTTCTCTTGCAGAAACAGCGCCGCAAACACGACGACAAACACCACACTCAGCTTATCCAACGGCGCTACGCGCGAAGCCTCCCCCAGCTGCAACGCGCGAAAATAACATAGCCACGACGCCCCCGTTGCCAGGCCCGAGAGGATCAGAAACACCCACGTGCGCCGCGAATACGCTCCGAGCTCAGCCACATTCCCAAACGACGCCGCCATCCCCCAAGTGATTACCAGAATGACGGTCGTGCGCACCGCCGTCGCCAAATTCGAATCGATTCCCGCAATGCCAATCTTCGCGAAGATCGCAGTCAAAGCGGCAAACACCGCCGACAACAGTGCCCACGCTATCCAATTCATCGCTCACTCGGCTTCCCAGAAAAGCTACCCACACGCAGCCGGCATCTACGAGTTGTAGGATGGATTGCTCGTCCTCGGCAACCCATTCAATCATTTCCAAATGAACCGGCTCCCCTATGCGCGGTGAACCCATCATACGCGATTGGACCCTTCGCTTCCTCACCACACAAACGGAACGAGCCGCCACCGCACCTTCGCAAGATACGCATCATATCCTGGTAAGCTCCGCACCAGAAACTCCTCTTCGTACAACAACCGAAACCCAAGCGTCACGCATTTGAGCGCCGCAGCCGCCAGCCCCCACAACGATCCCAGGGCGATCGGCGTCGCCAAAAACCCGATTACGCAACCGAAATACATCGGGTGCCGAACCCAAGCGTATGGCCCCGTCGAAATCACCGGCTGCTCCGCTTCAATTCGCACCGTGCTAGCCGCGAAGCTGTTCTCGCGAAACGTGTAGAACACGATATACATGCTCGCGAGAAGAAAACCATTCGCCACGAGCACGGCCGCCGGCGAAATGACCGACCCATGCACCCGATGCTCGATCCCCGAGGTGATAAAGATCGCGCAGATGAGCGCCCCGCCAAACGATTGAATAATCTGCTGGCTGCGCTCCGTCTCGAACTTCGGCCCAGTGCCCCGCCGCCGCTCGGCGAGCGCCGGGTCATGTCTTACCAAATACCACTTGAGCAGCCCCATCGTCGCCGCAAAGAGCAGCAAATACTGCCACGCCTCCCAATAATCGAGCGACCACGCCGGCACAAAGATCAGCAGCGCGACAAACAGCGTCACCCGCCCCACATCGCCGACCGCCGTTCGAGATGAATTGGCCATGCTAACAATTTGAATCGTTCGCTCGTCCACGGCAATCCATCCGCTGCCCTGCGAACACTCTAACTGTTATTTACATTTCTGAAGCATTTTCTAAACCCTGACCTTGTACCGCCGCCCCATTTTCAATACTCGCCGGCAACGAAATGCTAATGTACCGACCAAATCGAATAAAAATGCCGCGCCTGGTCGTTCTGACCATACTTCTAACTGCAACCGGCGCTTCCTTAGAAGAAGCGAAAGGCCAATTGACGAGCAACTATCTCTTTGAAGGAAACGGCAATTGGTCGCTTGATGGTGCTGCCGTTGGCCGCAACGTACAAATTCAAGTCCCGCTGGGATCAACGGTGCAAAAAGCTTTTCTGTATGTCTCTGCCTCCAATGGACTACCTTCCCCGCCCGGTGTCACACCGCAAGTATCGCTCGGCGGCCAAATGTATGGTCCAGCAAACTTTCAACCGCTGCCGTTCATCCCCTTCCCCCCATACGCCAACGGACTCGAGGCATTTCGAGCGGATGTCACGTCGCAAATCGGTACACTCGTTGGCGGCGGTAGCCCAACACTGTTTGACGTTCCAGTGGACTCAGCCACACTTGCGGCTAGCCAGGTTGACGGAGTGTTATTGGCTGTTATCTACTCCAATTCAAACGAACTTTCACGGGAAATTGTTTTGTCGGATGGCGGCTCTATTGGAACCCAATTCGCGGTCGACTTGAATCAACCAGTGAATTCCGCCACTCCTGGATTCCAGGCTCTCTTTTCGGTAGGAATCGGATACTCGGCTAATGTCTCCGATCAGCGCACGACGATTTCCCTCAACAACCGCTTGCTAACTGCGGGCGCAGGCGGATCAGACGACGGCGATGGATTTGGTTATGGCTACTTGATAACCGTAGGCGGCATCGGCGACGATCCGACCAATCCCGCCGATCCTTCGCTCGTCAACAACGCGAACGTGACCGACGACGAATACTACAACCTGGCGCTCGGCAACGCTGTCGACCCGACTCCATTCATCACGAATGGTCAACAGCATCTGTCCTTCTCGACAGTAAATATCGGGTCGAATGACAACTTATTCTTTGCCGGACTGAACATCGTCGTGCCTGAACCAAACAGCATTTCGCTCGCTGTGATATTGTTTTCGCTCGGAGCGTCGAGACGTTCATTCGCCGCCCAAATCAGACGCCAGCGTCGATCGTAGTGTGAAGAAGATGCAAGGATAGGTTGATCGCGAAGCGACAACCCATCATTCCCGAGGCGAGTTCTCTGGCGCCGAAGACGCTCTACCCGCAGCGCCAAAGTAAGAGCCGCCACGCGGCGACAGAACATAAGCGGGGGTGTAAAACCCTGGATACCGTCAATCACAAAAACCGAAAGCCCCGATGGGGCGACACTCCGCCCTTCTTGTTTTTGGCCGCGCATTCTATTAAGGTTAACCGTGCGCAACTGAACATCCGTATCCGTCTCTCGCCTGGAGCAGCCCCCATCCAGACCAGCGCGAGCGTTCGCTGCCGCGCGGCTGGATTCACAAGAATTCGGGTGCCCATTCATACCGCGTCGTTTTTTGAATCGAAAATCGACCGCCGCCACACTTCAATTTGCAATATTCAATGCCCGCCGTCCTGCTCCATCTCAAAAGACCCCTGCTTTTAGCGAGCAATCTGATCCTCAGGCCTCTCTCCAACCCCGAATTTTGTCCCAAAAAATCGAATTCACGGTTTTCGCCAAAACCCCCTTCAACCCCCACCGTAGCTGGTTTCGCAAGAAACCGGGCCTGTCGACTACCCGTCTTTGGCAACGCCAACTACCGCTAGCATCCTGCGTCATCTACCTTGTCGCTGCCCGGCGGCACTCTTATACTCCGCGGCCCAGATTCTTTGGCCCGCCCGTGCTCAGCAAGGAGGCTGACGCATGATGACCCATTCCCGAATCCATGTTTGGAGTAGCGGAATTCGTGAGAATTCCGTTGCGCCGCCGTTCGATCGGAAGTCGCACGACTTCCCCTACGGTTTTGTCGCCGCCACATTGGCCGCGCTGGCCATCATCACATCGACTGCCGCCCCAGCGCTCGCTCAAACCGACAGCGGTTGGAAAGCATCCGGCTCCAGCGCAGCCACCGACGCGAAGAGCCCCTTCGCGCCCGCTCCTACAGCGGGGCAGCCAGCGACCGCCGCTACGCGCGTCGCCTCCAATAACATAACACCGCTCCCCGGGAGCGCCGCGCCAGGCGGCGGCGCTCTCGGTGGTGCCGGTGCCGGTCTTGGTGGTGTGGGTGCTGCACCGATCAACCAAGGCGTCACGCATGCCGCCGTCACGAAAGGCGCCGCCGCACTCCCGCAAGACGCCGGCCAGGTGTGGCGCGAGTATGACATCCGCCCCTACACGCTCCGCAACACCACCACAGCCCACCCCGAACAAGCCATCGTCGATTGGATCCTCCGCGAGACCGGTTATGAAACCTGGCACTCCGACCCCGTCGGCCTGCTCAGCGCTAATCGAGAAACGCTTAAGGTCTATCACACCCCCGAGATGCAGGCGATCGTCGCCGATATTGTCGACCGCTTCGTCAGCTCCTCCTCCAGCCAATATGCGTTCACGCTCCGCG
>DATBAY010000005.1:0-2326 GCA_036271295.1 Lacipirellulaceae bacterium
CACTGCCAACTGTTTGTTGACAGCGGCTACTGGTATGTGCGCGATATGCAGAGCAGCAACGGCGTGAAGATCAACGAAAAGAAAATGGAGAAGGGCGCTACCCAGCGCATCGACCCGGGCGATATTCTGGCCGTTGCCAAGCATAAGTATCGCGTTGATTACGATCCTGTCGAACTCGGCGCCGTCGGCCCGCCACCGGCCCAGCATATAGAGCAAGACCTGCCAACCGAGTCCCTTCTCGCACGCGCCGGGTTGAACCACCGCGACTTGGGTCGGGGCCGCGATCCGGATGAACGCCGGCGATACGATCCCACCAACATGAAGGCCGGGCAAGTGAAACTTCCGGACGAGCCGGTATAGGGCCGATTCCGTGCCGCATGTCGAAAAAGAAACGCAAAGTCCGCACGGATTTCCGAAAGAACCGGGTGGTCCGCGCTCGCGATAAGCACCGCGTCGAGCGTGGTGGCGACGCCGACTCCGCCGACGGCGACGCTCCACACGGCGAACGGATGAGCGGCAAAGGCCAGATTTCACGCAAGCGCACGGTGGCGGGTGCGGAGATCGTGGAGGATGCCACCGGCACGCACGTTTACCTGGATGTCGATCGCACCATCTGTCGCCTGGGCCGCGTACTTCGCGTGCAGGGATTGATCAGCATTGTCCGTGACGACGACGGCAAGCTGCGTCAGTGCGCGACTCGCCGGCTATTGAAGACGCTGGCCACCGATCAGCGCCACGTCGTAGCCGCGGGGGATATCGTCTGGGTTCGGCCCGAGGGCACGGAAGAAGGTATTATCGAGCGCGTCGAACCACGGCACGGCGTTGTCAGCCGCACCAGCCGCGGCCGACAGCATGTGCTGGTGGCAAACGTCGATCAACTCGTCATCGTGACCAGTGCCGCCGAGCCGCGCATCAAGCCAATCTTAATCGATCGGCTGCTGGTTACCTCCGAGCGAAGTGAGATCCGGCCAATCATTTGTATTAATAAAATCGATCTCATCGAGCCAGCCGATTTGATGCCACTCGTCGGCGTCTACGCCCAGCTTGGCTACGATGTATTGTTCGTCTCGGCCGCGACGGGCTTTGGCGTCGATCGCCTGCGGGCGCGGCTCGAAAATCGCGAAAGCGTCGTTTCTGGTCAAAGCGGCGTCGGAAAGTCGTCGCTCTTGAATGCCGTCGAACCCGGTTTGCATCTACGGGTGCAAACTGTGAGCGAGGATACTCAAAAGGGACGTCACACGACGACCACTGCCGAACTCATCCCCCTCTCGTTCGGCGGTTACGTAGTGGATACACCCGGCATTCGCCAATTCCAGCTTTGGGATATCATCCCCGAGGAAGTGGCCAGTTATTTTCGCGAGCTGCGACCCTACGTCAGTCGTTGCCGCTTCCCCGATTGCACGCACACGCACGAGGACTATTGTGCGGTGAAAGATGCCGTTGCCGACGGGTGGATCGATGCTCGCCGCTATGAAAGCTACGTCCAAATTCGCTCGGGCGACGACACTTAGCCTGTTGTTCAACTTGCGTCTTTTCGTTGGCGCTTTGCGGCAAAGCGGATGATTCGCCGCTTATAATGAGGAGAGCTACCCGTTGGCCGCGGGTGGCTGTTTCGGTTTCGGCAAGGATCGGCGGAGAAGGGCGATGCGCATTCGGCATGTTTTATTTATCAGTCTCGCGATCGGCGCGGTTCTTGTCAGCGATCGTGAGAGTAGCGCGGCGAATACGTACTACGTAGCAACGTCGACGACCGGAACCGCCGACGGGTCGATCGACCACCCGTTCACCGCGATTTCGACCGCGGTCACGAAAGCCGTCGCGGGTGACACGATTTACGTCCGCGGTGGCACGTACAATCTCAGCTCAACGCTCAATATCAGCGGCGGTAAAAGCGGAACGGCGGCTAATCCGTATAGCTTACTCGCCTATCCGGGCGAGGCGCCTGTCCTCGATTTTCGCGGCGAAGCGTATAGCGCGACCAACGCCGGCCAAAAGGGCATCAGTTTGAGCGCGAGTTACTGGCACATTAAAGGGCTCACGGTTCAATACGCGGCGGACAATGGCATTTCGATCAGTGGATCGAACAACATCGTCGAGCAAGTCGTCGCTCGTCAGAACCAGGACTCCGGTTTCCTGATTTCCGGCAGCAACCAGCCGTCGAATAATCTGCTGCTCAACTGCGATTCCTACGGCAATTTCGATTTTGGCGCGGCCGGGGAAAATGCAGACGGTTTCGCGGTGAAGTTCCGCGGCTTGGGTTCGGGGAATGTCATCAGTGGCGCACGGTCATACGACAACGCCGACGACGGCTTCGACTTTTGGCAAG
>DATBAY010000006.1:0-9548 GCA_036271295.1 Lacipirellulaceae bacterium
AGGGCGAATTAAGTTTTCCGCTGCAATCGGAACCGCATGTCGCGGCGTGGCGACATTACGCAGATGACGCGACGCGAATCGGTCCTTTCTCCGCACTGCAGGAACGCCTCGTACAACTTCGATTTCCTGTTTGCGCAGGCATAAGTCAGTGCCCTGAGTACCGTGCTGCAACTCGTCGCGGTGTCACTGCGGAAGGAATGCTTGAGGCCACAGGGTTGCAATTGTCGAACCCTGTTGAGTTGCAACTGGTAATTCACGACTCCTTCGCCGGGCCTGTTCCCGTTTTGATCGCTGGGGGGCGCGAGGATTTTGTAGCGCTCATACAAGCGTTGACTGCGCGAAACGAACCGGTCCCAATCCCCGCTTCGATGGGCGCGATGATGGTCGCCGGCTTCAATAATTGGGATCGGATTCGCCAAAGAAAAGAACAATGGCAAGCGGAGCATTCAGATGACAAATCGGGAGATGGATGGGAGCAGGAATTTAGTGAGAAAGTCGTTCCGGACAAAACACTTTATCAGGATAAATTCATAATTCTGAGCGATGGTCCTTACAGCGGAGTCGCCGCGGACGATTTAGGGCTTTCAGGCGCTGAATGGCGTGAGATTTCGCTCACTATCCGGCTCGAGCATGAATGCACGCACTATTTTACTCGGCGCTGTTTCGGTTCGGCAAAGAATCATCTTCTTGACGAAGTTATTGCCGACTACACGGGTATCGTAGCCGCCACGGGCCAATTTCGCGCGGATTGGTTTTTACGATTTATGGGATTGGAGAAATATCCGACCTACCGCCCCGGCGGACGATTGGAGATTTATCGAGGCGAACCACCGTTGTCGGATGGGGCATTCGAAATACTCCAAAAGCTCATAAAACGAGCGGCTGACAACTTGGAGCAATTCGATCGCGAACATGCAACGCAACTTTCTGAACCCGAACAACGACGCCGCATCTTGTTAGCGCTTTGCCGCATGAGGCTTCCGGACTTAGCGTCTGACCAGTGCGCATCGCTTTTGAGCCAAGCGTTGGTTGGTAGTAGTGCGTAACGGCTATCGCCACCGCCTAAGATCCTTGTCGGATGATCGCTTACTCGAGGTCGCGCCGCTCAAAGATCAACTTGTCTGCTGCCCAGTAGGAACTCCCCCACGGAAGTCTCGGAAACGTAATCTGTTCCTGCGGCTCGCGCAAAGAGATCAGAATCTCCGCAGCCAATGCCGCATGGCGCGAGCCCCATCGCCGTAGCTGCCAGGTACATGGTCTGGTACATCACGCCCACGTGCTTAAGAATTGCGGCGTACGCCATCGACGAGTATTTCCACGCAATGCGTTGAAATCGGGCTGCAATAATCACGTTAACTTGGAGGTCCTCAGCGGGAATTGTGGTCGCGAAACTGGCACTTCGCAACAACATGGCAACGTCGTCCGTGCGGTCGGCAATTCTGCCGAGGCGATGCGTTAAGGGCTGGTAGTGGTACAGCCCCGGAGCTAAGTCTGCGCAATTGCTGATTACGACGTACAGTTCCAATTCGTACAGTGCGCCGCCGCCAGGGTACGGTCGCCGTGCGAAATCCATCCGCACTTGGCCGGTCGGCGTACCGACGTCGATCTCTGTATGATCTTTGACTCGGGCGACGCGGAACAGAAATTCGCCAAGCTGTTTTGCGTTGATTGGGGGATCGCCATAGACGCGGATTGACTGTCGATTTTCTTGGACATGCGAGAAGGGCGGATCTTCGCGCTGCAACCGATCGATGTCGGGCCGGTACAAATCTATGGTTTCAGTTCCTTTGGTCGATTTCAGTGCCGGTGGCGAATCGAGCTTGTCGACAAAACGGTACGTGGCGCCTACTGGATTGTCATGCCGGCCCGCTCGGCTGCGAGTATGGAACAAGAGGTCGTGGAACTCCCAAACCTGCAGCGCGGAGTGGGACTCTTCTGCTGCGGTTCCCGTTTCGTTTAGCTCCTCGGCTAGTCCGGCGCCGACTAGTAATTTCTGCAATTGATTTGCAGCATCCGCAGTAAGGTCGGGAACCTCACGAAGGACATCCGTCAGGTTGCTCGGTTGTGCGAGGGATTGGACAAATGCCGCGGCTCGCCAGTCATATAGGGTGAGCCGTGCATGGGCGAGCGGAGACTCCAATACCATCTCACCACCCACCTTGTGCATGTAAGCGAATCGTGAAATAACGCATCTGCTTTCGGGCGCAACGTCGCGCCCATTGAATACGAAGGACGCCGAAATTGGTGTCAATGTACCTAGCGGCTTCCCATTGAGTTGCGCCGTTCTCAATAGGATCCCCCGCTGCGCGAGGCGATGTAGATAGTAGTACAACCGGGGCAGTTCGCTTCCGCCGTCGGCTTTCATCAACATTGCCACCAATTGATCCTCGCAGACCCCGCCGCCTATATGCTGCAGCGCAGTCCTAACAATTGGAGAAATGCGCTTGAACGCGACACGCATGTTGCCGTTCTTCCACTCCAGTTCGCCCTCCGTCGGCGACGTGAGTTCCACGCCTTCACGAAAAGACAGAACGAGTGGTGACGTCACGTCGAGAATCTCCGCGCTGCTAGAAGAACATCGAGATTGGGTTGAGTTCGTCTTCCTTCAACGGCTGCGATAGCCAGCCCTGTTGGACGGGAACATCGTACAGCCGGCCCGGCGCGAAGCGGGCCCAGAAGTGGCGCAATCCTGGCACCACGACTTTCACTACGGGCATTTTCACATCCGAGCGTGTCTGATCTAACGCTAGCATTTCCATCCCGCGCTCTTCGACGATTTGTCGACACAATAAGATATCATCGAGCAAATCGCCGCTGTGGCGGATTGGGAAGTCGGCGTTTTCCCTCGCCGGCACGGTCGCGTCTGGCGTCATATAAGGCTGGTTCGCCACGGTTGCCGTCTTAAGCCAGGAAAGTGTTTCCTCATCGTCGAGAACGAGTGTGCCGTTCGCATCGCCTAGCGCAATGCCAAGCATTTGATTCATTTCGGCGAAAGCACGTTGAAGCGCGATTCGGGCTTCGAGGTGACAGCCGAGACCGAACAAGATTCGCTCTTCAGGGCCTTTCCGTGACCGCGAAACGGCGACAAAGGCGGGAATCCCCAAATCGGTAGTGATATCCAGCGCCCACGATTCGCGCCCCAGCGTTTCGTAATGGGCAATCAGATCCATTAGGTAAGGTTCGCCGAAACTTTCGACATCGACGCCCGGCTTTTTGAGGCGGTTGTACCACCACACCGCCACCGCATCGCGTTCGACTAATTCAAAAAAGCCTTGCAGAATCGCCTCTTCAAGCGTATTTCCAGCCGCATTACCGTTGGAGCATCCCATCGCATAGCGCGTGTCGTCTCCGGCTCTCGCTTGAGCCCGATAGTACACCAATTGCGTCGGCAAATACTTGTGGCGATTCTCCGACAATGACCACAATGGCGTCCAATCTATCGGCATCGTCTCGTCGTAGGGCTCTGGCACGTTGTTAAAACGAGAGCCTTTCATGTTCCAAATCTGTCGATCGACGTATTGTTGGGTGCTGTAAAGCATGACGTCATTGGGATGATAGGCTTCGCCTGTTTTCCAATCTTTGAAAGAACGAGTTACACGCATTTCCCCGCCGGTGAGTTCACCGCTGTATCGTTCTACTGCCTCGCATAGCGCGCTTACCTTGGCCTGCAGCTCAGTCATGCCCTTGCCGCTACTGACATTGCGCAGTCCCAACTTTAAATATTCGAGCCGGTCCATTTTCATCGCGTCGTTATGGCCGGCGACATACACGTGGGCGATGCCTTCATCTTGACGCACCGGCAAGAGCACCCGAACAACACCGGTGATCGGGCTAACGAGATGCTCGTATTTCTTAAGGGTCTTTTCCGGTGAGACGCTGCGATGACCGCCGTCGCGCATAAATGCCGCCTTACCGGATTTGAGCTCGACGGGCTGCATCGTAGGATTTTCCGCCGTCCCACAGGCAGGACAATTTGGTCGGCGTACGAGTGTATGCGACTGCGAAGCGTGAGTCGTCCAATCCAGACTGCGGACCGTTCCCTTTAAACCGCTCGCGGCGCCAGCCAAAAACTGCGCGGCGGCAACGGCCGCCATTTCACACGCTGCAGCTTGGGTTGCGGGCAATGCGCCAAGCGATGTGAACGGAAGCGTGGGGAGGCTCTTTTTCTCTGCCACGAATCGATGCACGGCCCGGTTGCGCTGCAGCCGGTGGCGCAAACACTCCCAGCAGCCGGTGTCACCTGGCTGAAAGAGTGGCCCGATCCACAAGTCGCGCCCGGTGACACGAATTAAGAGCCATGGTCGATTCGTCTGCAGTGCCGACTTGTTGATGGTTGCGAGATCCGCGCGCAGGTAATCATCTGTGAGAATCAACGACAAGTCAGCCTGCTCAGGTTCTTCGGTGCGGATGCCCATTGCCGCCAGTGCCGAGTGCATCGCCGTTGATTCTATTTCGCCGATCGTATGGACGGCCACGCTCTTCGTGCGCAATGCTGCCAGAGCTGCAGCCGGTTCAACGCCGGCAGAATGCCAAAATGCGGCTGCTGCAGTTGGAATATCGGGCGTCGACTCAGCCAAAAAGCCTTTCGCTTCCATTCCATTTAGGACGTAATAGACTCGGGCCGCGTCTACTACCCCGGCCAGTGCGTCGACGATTTCGTCGGTACTGTGCTTACCATCGATCAAAGAGACAATCTTCTCGTAGGCGGCCCCGTGTAAGGTTTTGGCTGTTTCGTCGGAAAGCAATATCACGCCTTCTCCCGGTATTATTTCCACATGGAAGTGCGCTTTAATTACCGGGATATTGAACATGAGACTTTCCGAAGGATTTCGACCACCGCCCGATCGATCTTCTGTCCGTGACATACCTCAGATCAACGAAGACCAGTTATTTATTAGCGCCGAAACTCGGATGCCGTTCCGCGCGATGCCGAACACGCGCGCACGAAGGGGCTCGCGCCCGAATAGCGCGCTAAACGCGGCGCCTATTACTCAAGTGGCGAGCAACAGAACTGCGATGTTGGCAATAACTCACTTGGCTTGGCATATGGGAAGAATCGTCGGCAAGCATCCAGAGGCCGAACCGTTCAAGCTCCAACACGCAGGTCCTTGAACACATGGTGTAGACCAGGAGTAATATGCAGCCCCGCCGGAAACCGTGTCCAGGTCTGCGTCGGACAATTCAGTCGGCTTGGCTGGAATGACGAGATGGTATACGTTGTCCGTGTTTTCCACCGCCTTGATGGTCAGGCCGGCGGGCACTTGGCTGCCTTCGGCCTTTAGTGTCCCCGCTGGATCGGCCAACAATTTTCGCTTAAAGCCGTCGTCCGACCAGCACTTGGCAATGAGCTGGCTCATCTTCTTGCCGGCCTCGTCCAACGCTTTTTTGTTTTGTTCTTCTTGATTCATGTTCGATCCCTTCTTTCTGAGATAATAAACTGGTTCTTCGATGTTATGACTATTCGCTTGGCCGCGAACAGGTTGTAATTCCGACTGTCGGTTGAGATTCGTTTTTCGTTCGCAAATTGATCAACTCTTCGAGCACGACACTATTCGGGCGCAGCCGATTTCAAGTAGACTTCGACGCAGCCGTCATCATTACGCAAGGCGGCGGCGGAGCTTGACATATACAAGCGCATGGACTCGGACATTGGCAAAGCATTCCGCCGGCGACCTTTTCTAAGTCGTCCTCGGACAACTCCGTCGGCTTCGTTGGGATCACCAGATGATGCATCGTCTCGGTGTCCTCGACAGCGTGGACTTCCATTCCAGCTGGGAGCTCCACGCCCTCCGCTTTCAGCACCGCCGCTGGATCGGACAGCAACTTCTTCTTGAAATTGTCATCGGCCCAAGCTTTGGCGATGAGCTGGGCAAGTGTTTTGTTTTGCTCGTTTTGGTCCATTCGTACTTTCTCCCTTAGACGAGAAGTGCGCGTTCGATACGGTCGTGTTATTTCCCCGGCAGAATGATGCAAGCTGGAATGGATGTAACACATGGAGGTTGTTTGCACCCGATCGTGCCGCCGGCAGCTTTTTCTAAATCCTCTTCGGATAGTTCGGTAGGCCTGGCAGGGATCACGAAATAAACCAATTTGTCGGTATTCTCGACCGCCCGTAGTTGCAATCCATGGGGAAGCGCGACCCCTTCCGCTTTCAATGTCGCCACCGGGTCGGACAACAACTTCGTCTTGAACCTGTCGTCAGCCCAAGCCTTCGCGATGAGTTGGCCAATTTTCTTGCTTTGCTCGTCGTCGTTCATGGAATATTCCTAATGTCAAACCGACGGTTTATGCAACAGACCCAGGACGTAACGTCTGATGTCACGTCGCGAAAGGCAAATAGTGCGCCGTACCACACGATAGCTGTTCGGCTAAGGAATACAAGCGAATTACGACAAAGCTGCAGCAGAGTCGTTTTTGATCGCTGGAGCTACGACCCCATTGCTATGGGGTATGGCTCCATTGCCTTCGGCTGTGCCGGAACGTAACGGATGAAAAGAGAGCCATTGTCGCGATATACGCGAATTGCAGGCCCGTTACGCCAATTGCCGAGCAATCATCCGGCGAAATAGACCGTCCTGATCAGCGAGCTCTTCAACGGTACCGGATTGAACGATTTGGCCATCGTCCATGACGTAAACCTTGTTGGCGTCACGAATCGTGCTCAGACGATGGGCGACAACGATCCGCGTGACCTGAAGCCGATCCAAGCTTTCGGTGACGATTTGCTGTGTCCGATTGTCGAGTGCGCTTGTCGCTTCGTCGAAAATCAGGATCTTCGGTTTCGTGACCAGAGCGCGGGCAATCAATAATCGCTGACGTTGGCCGCCGGAAAGTGTGCTGCCGCCTTCGTTGACGAATGTGTGCATGCCCATTGGCATTTGCTCGATATCCTCAGCCAGCCCGGCAGCTCTTGCGGCCTCCCACGCTTCATCTAGCGACACACGCGCCGCGCCTGCGATGTTTTCGTACAACGAACCCGAGTTAACGATTCCAGACTGCAAAACCACGCCGATCTGCCGGCGGACTGACGTCGAATCGAGGCCTGCTAAATCCTGACCGTCATAATAGATCGTTCCCGCTTCCGGCGTTTCGAAACCCAACAAGATTCGCAGCAGCGTCGACTTTCCGCACCCGGAGGGGCCGACGATTGCGATGAACTGACCGGCATTCGCGTGAATGCTGACGTCATTCAATACCAACGGTCCATCTTTGCGATAGCGAAATGTGATGTGGCCCATCGACACCGCGCCGGCCAATGAACCGGGATCCACTTTCGACGCAGTGTCTTCCGGCAATTCCTCCAAGAGTGGCTTAACGAGCTCGCGTTTCGCCCAAGTGTCGCCGAGATCAACGAGCGTCGTGCTCACCCCAGTCAGCCCCCCGATCGTCTTTTGAAAAGCTACATAGAACGCTAGAAACGTCCCCATAGTCAGGAATGTCGGCGCCGCGGACGCGGCCGTTGCCGCGCTGTCGCTCGTGATTAGCCAAGTGGCGGCAAAGTAGTACAGTAAGATGGTCGTGGCGTTCTGGAGGCCCACATTCACTAGATCTCCCCACTGCTCCGTGCGCTGGATACGACCCATCAGCCGAACTTGGCTCGCCATTCGACGGGCCCAATTGTTGAACGCGCGCTGCTCTGCGCCGGCGGCGCGCAGTTTTGCGATTCCAGAAATTAGCTGCACTTGAAAGCCGAAAAGTTTTCCTTGGCCAATGCTTAGCTTACGAGCGGTGCCGCGAATCACCACAGAAAATCCAGCGGTATAGATGGCGATCACCAACGCCGAGACTACGGCTAAAATCGCCAAGTCAAAATTGTAGTAAATGCAAAGCACCAAATTTAGAAGCGCAAATCCGCCACTCAACATTCCGTTAATGGCCGTGTTGCTGATGGATCGGCTGATCTCAGTGATCATCAATGCGCGGTTCTGTAGATCGCCGCTGGAATAGCCTCTGAAAAAACGCGTCGCAACGCGTAAGAGTCGGTCAATCACAGCTGCCTGCAGGCGTGCGGTCAGGCCGACATCAGTGCGAAGGAGTATTGTGCTCTGAGAATACGAAAGCGCTGCTTGGGCCAATGCCATCGCAAATAGCCCGGCGGCAAGCTGATAGAGCAGACCCATGTTCGCATCGGGGATGGCTTCATCGATCACGAGGCCTGTCGCGATGGGTACCAACATTCCGAGTACCGCGATCGCCGCCGACAAAAACAGGATGAGTGCGATGTCGAACGCGATTGGCCGCATCGCAAATCTTGCCAGTTCGCTCAGCGACACAGCATTGTCCGGCAGCGGGCTGACGAAGGTCACTGCTTCGCGCGATAATTCGCTGTCCAGTCGCTTGTCAACCCTGCGATGCTCTTTCACAACAGGGTCGTACAGGATATATCCGATGTTGGACGGCAGTAAAGCGACTGGTCGTCCCTCGGCGCCGAATTGGCCAAGAATGGGTCCCGCGTCGCGCTCCCACCATTCACCCCGCAATAGAACCCGTCGCGCTCGCACTCGCGAAGCGTGGGCAATCGCCTCGATAGGATCGCCTCTTGGGTCGCCTTCGGCAGAACTCGCGGGTTGGCGAAACGATACGCCCAAATTGTTGCCAATGACACCTAAAACCGTCATCAAATCATTTTCACTGCGCGTTGTTCTGACGCGACGGGACAACGCCTCTCCTAATTCTCCCAGCACAGAAGACGTTTCCTCCGTCTGCAGCACTTGTCGTTCTACCAATCGCTTCGCATCGAGTTCCCGCTGTAGGTCCTCTTGATGATGTAAATAGTCGAAGCAAAGTTGATGCAAACGAGTGAGGCCAATGGCGACATCGAACTGGGGCTCGAGTTCGGTCGCCGCACTGAATGCTAATTCCGAATCAGTTTGGGCCACGAGCCGCAAGTCGCCGCTTATAGGAACCCAGCCACGTTCAGCACCGATCGATACACTGGGTAAATCGGGCAACGACATCGCTCCGGAGAGCACGCTCATCCAAAGCACGCAATCGGCAGGTGGCTTGATACTTTGTCCGGCCGCTAGCGAGTTTGTTCCGTTTACATGGGCCTTTTCCGCATGCGCATGTATTCCGCGCGCTGCCATGACAGACCCAATTCGGCGCGCCCAAGTCGCCACTTGCTCAAACGACTCGCCTAACTCACCGATCGGCCTCGGCTGTGGCCGCAACGGGACCGACGCCAATTCGGAGTCCTCAAGCCCCACGACTAAAAAGACGCGTGCGCCAGTAGTTTTGCTTGCATCGGCGCCGAATAGCAAATCGCCGCTGCTGCAGCTAAACAAATAGCGCCGTTGTCCGACCGGCTCGCCATCTTTGACACCAACTGCAAAGACGGCCACGGTGCCTCTACGGACCGTCCAGACCGTGTCTGGGTGCGCAAGTAGCAACGCCGTATTGCCACGAACGGCAGTAAGCGTCGGGTTGAGTGCGGAGACACTGGACATAAGAAAATGATCGGGCAGAACTACGAAGCGACTTCAACTGTGTCTTGTTGTTGCAACAGGGCGGCATAGTGACCGGCCGCTTCCCATAACTGTTGGTGGGTG
>DATBAY010000007.1:0-10408 GCA_036271295.1 Lacipirellulaceae bacterium
TCGAAGTTGAGTTTGGGAAGACTGACATCGGCTGGCCTCGACGCGCCGGCGGATGGATTCGTCGAGCCCGCCTTGGAGCTCATCCAGCAGATCGAGCACTTCCAACGAGGTCCCGAAAACGCAGATGCGGCCATCGGGAAGGAGTTCGATATCGGTGATATTGGTTTCGTCCGCAGCGAGCATGATTTAGTCAACTATGGTGAGGCCGTTCGAGGCGGCGAATTCAAATGCGCGAGCCGTGATTTCATGATCCAGAGGTTTACTAAGTTCTGTGTAGCGATTCGCTTGCCAACGAGGCAAAAACCCTGAGCGGATGCTGAATTTCACGCCGGGCAATTCGTGTGACAAGGTTTCAACGATTGGCCGATAGCAGCAATCGAAATGTCCGGGCAACAACAGGTGGCGGACGATCAGGTCGCCCTGTGCGGTAGCGATTTTCAAGTTTCTCGTAATGACGCTTACGTATCGATCGACCTTTGCCAACCGGTGGGCGCAATCATCATTGCCAAACTTAAAGTCGGCTACATACACGTCCGCTATTCCATCGAGTAGCTCGAAGGCTGCTGGGGTGCCATAGAAATCTGATTTCCAAACCACTGGCGGTAGGTCCTCGCAATCCGCCATGGCGTTGAGTATTGCGGGCAGATGGATGGTGGGCTCGCCGCCGACCCATTGAATGTTGCGCGCGCCTTGGGTGCGACCCCAAGAAATTGCGGCCGATAGAAACTCGCTATCCAGCGTCGTACCGATACTCGGGTTGAACGCATTTGCCTCGGCGATACAGAAGCAGCATCGCAGATCGCAGCCAGATAGATAAAAGAGGTGCGACGGGATGAGCTCGACTTCTTCCCCCAATTCAACGCGATGGCGGAAGACGCGGGCTTCGGGTCCGGCTTTGCACGGACCGCGATCCCCCGCACGGCGGTTCACGCCGCAACGATGTTCGCACAACCAGCACGAATCCAAGTGCCGTTCTGCGCGAGCCAGCCGCTCTCGTTCGATCGCTTGCGCAATCATCGCGCACCTGCCAGAAAGGCCGCGGGCGTGGGCTGAAGTAGCCCCTGTTCCGAAGAGTACACCCGGATTATAGAGAGCGGACGGCGGTATTGTCAAAAGCAGCATCCTGGATGAATCGGCTCGGCGAGTCTAAAAAGGCCATCGGGCCTGCCGGATTTTGCTTCGTTCGCGGAGCCCTAATAAAGCCGGCGGCAAGGCGCCCTCACCCAAAGGGAGAGTGGGTTTTGTTAGAGTTCCTTAATACGGTTCCGATTCGGATGACTATAGTCGGTGGTAAAGTCATGTACATTGGCCGTGTCAAAGCCGACTTAAATCGGAATTGACACCTTGATTTCACAAAGGCTTCGAAGAATCGAGAGAGCGATGGTTAGAGTGGCCTATTGTTTGGCGGTTGTTGGGTTCATCGCCTCGCTTGGCGTGGCAGCACCGGTTTCGGCTGCGGACGCGCTCTGGAAAGCCGGGGTTGCGAAAGTGGATATCACTCCGGAAGTTCCAATCTGGCTTTCGGGGTATGCGTCTCGGAACAAGCCGGCCAATTCGATCCGTGATCATCTGTGGGCGAAAGCGCTCGTGATTGAAGATGCGAATGGCCACCGTGGCGCGATCGTGACGATGGATCTCATCGGCATTCCGCGCGAGATTTCGCAAACAGTTTGCAAGCAGGCGGAGGACCGCTACAAGTTGCCGCGTGCGGCGATCGTGCTCAACACGTCACATACGCATAGCGGGCCCGTGGTCCGCGGTAACTTGATGGCGATGTACTCGCTTGATGAAGACCAAACCCGGCGAATCAATGAATTTCGATCATCTCTTGTGGATAAGCTGGTGAGCGTTATCGGCGATGCAATTCAAACGATGAAGCCCGCCAAACTTGCTTGGGGAATTGGAGAGGCGGCCTTCGCGGTCAACCGTCGCAACAACAAAGAAGGTCAGGTGCCGAAGCTTCGCGAAGAAGGCAAGCTTGTTGGCCCGAGTGACCATGAGCTACCCGTGCTGACGGTCACGGGGGAAGATGGCGAATTGCGCGCAATCGTGGCGGGGTACGCGTGCCACGCCACGGTGATGGGAGACTACTTTGTAACTGCTGATTGGCCGGGCGCGGGCCAGAACGAATTGCAGAAGCGTCATCCGGGTGCGATTGCGATGTTCGTGAACGGTTGCAGCGGAGACCAGAATCCTTTGCCGCGGCATTCGATGGCGCTCGTGCAAAAATATGGAGAGGAGTTTGCCGACGGCGTGGATGCTGCAATCAAAGCCGGACTGAAACCGATCACACCGACGTTGCGTGACGCCTACGAGGAAATAGCTCTGCCGTTCGACAAGTTACCGACTCGTGCCGAGCTCGAAACCACGACAACGGCCGCGCGGCCGCAAGGGCCGTGGGCCAAATACATGCTGGCGGAGTGGGATCGTGAGGGAGGTTTGCCGGCAACGTATCCCTATCCGGTGCAAGCGTGGCAGTTGGGCGATAACTTGACTTGGGTTTTCCTGGGGGGCGAGGTCGTAGTGGATTATTCACTTCGATTGAAGTCAGAACTGCCGGCGAAAGAAGCCTGGATCTCCGGGTACTCGAACGATGTGATGGCTTACATTCCGTCGCGCCGGGTGCTCGGCGAAGGCGGCTACGAAGGCGGACTAGCAAGGTTTCCGTACGGACTGCCTGCCGTTTGGGACGGAACGGTCGAGGAAAAGATCGTCGACGAAGCTCACAAGGTGGTTGATCGTGTGAGAGAGCGCTAAAGCCAGCCGCAAGCTGGCGTGTTATTGCTGAAGCGGAATTCGAAAAACGCTGGCGCTGAATGGCGGAGCGATTAGTTTTTCGGACGTTGAGATTTCCTGCGGCTCTGAAATAGCGACTGCTTGTTTTTCGGCAGTGTTGATGGCGTCCGGGCTGTCCGCCGTAATGCGCCAGACAGTTCCTTTTGGAGCTAGCTTTGCTCCGGAAAACATCGCCGCGATCGCGACCGGCTTCTCTTGCGGATTAACGACGCCCACGGTGATCGCGCTGCCGTCCTCTGTTTTCGCAGCGGCAATATCGAGCTTGTTCTCATCTGGGTTGCCGCTCACGGTCAGCGGCTGAGTGCCGAACTCGCGCCGGTAAAGAAGCAAGGGCAGGGCGGTGGTATCGAAGAAGGCAGCGGTCTTTGTCGTTTTGACGCAGCCGATTACGTTCACGGTCTGAGCATACTCGGCCATTTTGATGATGTCGGAATTTCGGAAGTATTCGTGAAGCCCTGCCGCCACGCCGAGCGCATCGGCGAGATTATATTGGCAGCCGAGCTCGCCGTAGACGTATTCGCGGTGCCAATAATTCCATTCGTCCATTGCGATGGGTATGAAATCCTCGGGCTTGCGACCAAGTTTCGCCTGCAACTCGCGGTGGGTCGCAGCCTTCTTGCGGATTTGCTCGCGGAGCAGGCCAACGTGCTGTTCAACCGGGACTTTGCCGTCTTTGGTCCACGGCACCCGACCGCAATAGAAATGCTCGGAGACAAAATCCATGTTGTCAGCGCATTGTTCGAGCATGCCTTCGGACCAGCCGACGTGACGAGCGTTCTTGCCGTCGCCCAGGCTATCCTGTGTGTCCAAATCGCACGAGCCGACGAGAAGGATTTCGGGGTCGACTTTGCGCATCGCTTCGGCCACGAGGTTGTGCTTCAGCACGTATTGCTTGAGCGGAATGTGGCCGAGCTGCCAATTGCCGAACATTTCGTTGCCGACGCACCAATACTTCACATCGTAGGGTTCATCGCGGCCGGATTCGGTGCGCCACGACCCGCCGATCGAATCCTCGGGGCCGTTCACGTATTCGACTTCTTGAGCGGCGGAATAGTCGTCGCCAAAACCGGTGTTCACGGCAATCATGGGCTCGGCGCCGATGGTCCGACACAGGCGGACAAACTCGTCGATGCCGAAGTCGTTGTGTTCGACACCGGTCCAGGCGGGATTTTTTCGCGGCGCCCGCTCATCACGAGGACCGACGCCATCGCGCCAGTTGTAGCCGCTGACGAAATTACCACCCGGCCAGCGATAGATCGTGCCGTGGAGTTCTTTGAGCAAGGCGAGTGTGTCTGCCCTCACGCCGCAGACATTGTCCTCGGGCATCAACGAAACAGCGCCGACCAGGCACGGCCCTTCCGTGACATCGATGCTAAGTTGCGCATGATCCGAAGTGCGTGAAGCTTTGAAACTGAACGGGAACCGAGTGAATTCATCGGCGTTGACGATCATTGTCGCGGGATTCTGATTTTTTTTGCCGTCTCCGCTGACTAACGAGATGGTGACCTTGGCTTTTTCGTCAGCCGCTTTCAGCCAGATGTAACCGACGTATTCTCTCCCCGCGACGACGGCTAAGTCCTTTTGACGAATACCACTGCCAGCGGCAATTTGCGGCGAATGTTCGCCCACGAACGCGTCGTCTTTGTTCATTTCCACCGATTCGGCCTGCCCAGTCACCTGCCACGGCGAAGCGCTTACGATTGGGAACTTGCCGGCGGGCGAATCGCCGTATGGACGATAGTCATCGTTGACGTCGTAATAAAACTTGCGGTCTTCGAGCATTTCCGCCCAGATGCCGCCATAGATGCACCGGCCCAGATGCTCGATAAACTGACCATAAATGAACTGACTAATGTCGGGACCGGCCTTACTCGCGTCGATTGTGATTTGAATCGGACCGGTTGACGACGGCTGCCGCGCGGCTTCGGCGAGAGCAAAACCAGCCGTGTTCAAAACCAACAGCACGGCCAGAAAGCGGATGGTACACATTGTTATTGCCAATCCGAGCACTGAAGAGTCGACCAGAACGCGTCGATCGTATGCGAGAAACTGACCGCTAGCAAGCTGCGGCGCGTTTGAGCTAGGCCGTTCGAGGTGGCGCGTGCTACCATCGTCGCCAATCCATATCTACGTAAAACCACTGCAATATAAACACGGCACCATGCGCATCGGGGTCTTTTTACCGAACTGGGTTGGCGACGTGATTATGGCGACGCCCGCGCTGCGGTCCTTGCGCAAATTGGCAGGCCCGGAGGGGCAGTTGGTGGGGATCATGCGGCCATACGTTTCCGACGTGCTGGCGGGAGCCCCGTGGCTGGACGAGAAAATCGTATATCAGAAGCCGCAGCGCTGGCTTGGTGTTCCCAATCGAAAGATCATTGGCGATTTGCAGGCCGCCAAGTTGGACGTCGTCGTCCTTCTAACGAATTCGCTGCGGACGGCGTGGATGGCCTGGCGAAGCGGCGCGCGGCAACGGATTGGTTATCGGAACGACGCTCGATCGTTGCTGCTGACGGAAGCAGTCCGTCGACCGATGACGGCCCAAGGGCTGCCGCTGCCGACGCTAGAGAGCTACCTTCATTTGGCCGCGTTTGCCGGATGTTCTCCAGAAGCATCCACGATGGAATTAGCAACCGACCAACGCGACGAACAGGCAGCCGACGAGATTTGGGATCGGCTTGGGTTGCCCAGCAGCGACCGGGTGATTGTTTTGAATTCTGGCGGCGCGTTCGGGGTCGCAAAATTATGGCCAGCCGAATATTTTGCCGAACTGGCGAGCCGAATTGTCAGCGACGGCCGGCACTCTGTGCTGGTCAATTGCGGGCCCTCTGAACGCGATACCGCGCGGGTGATTGCAAAACGAGCAAACGATCCGCGCGTTGTATCGCTGGCGGATTTCGACGACCTGCCCGTCGGTCTTACCAAGGCTTGCATCCGCCGATCACGCCTGTTGGTGACGACGGACAGCGGTCCGCGATACATCGGGATTGCCTTTGGCCGACCGGTCGTAACGCTATTCGGGCCGACGGATCCCCGGCTGACCGAATTGCGGTACCAGCGAGAGAAGTCCCTTTCGGTCGGCCTCGATTGCCAGCCCTGCATGGAAAGAATTTGTCCCTTAAAACACCATCGATGCATGCGCGACTTGAGTGTGAATCAGGTGTATGCAGCGGTCCAGGATACGCTCAACGAAATGGCGAGCGAGTTCGCGGCCTGACTCGCATTGCGCAACCGGCGGGCATCCGCCCTATCTAATGAGAATCCCGGGTTGACGTGCGATCCGAGTCTGCGGCTTCGAAACATCGGAAACCGCTACGTGAAGCGGTCGAACAACTCGCCCCAGCACGACAAAGGTCGCTGTGGGCGTATTCGGTTGACGGTCCGGGCAAAGACTCGTGATTTCTTCCCACTCAAAAGGAAGCGTGCCCGGGGTGTTGTAATAGCTTCGGCCTCGACCGGCGAGATGCCATCGCGCGGTGTCATCCCAGTGCCTGACAAAAACAAAATAATCCATGTCTTCAGGCACGTCATCGACAGTTTGTGGCCACGGTAGCTGGGCGATCGGTTTCCCGTAATAGTAAGCGAAGCGGTGTTCGATTTCGGTCAGGCTAGAGAGCGGGGCTCCTGGCGGAATGTGAGCTGCCATTTCGGCGACCGCGGCCGATGGGTTGTTCCAGCGGGCTGAATTTATATTTAGCAAGAGGCCGGCGAAACCCAGCGCCGCCGCGCACGTCAACGCGATGACGGGAATCGAAGCCGCGCCGCGCCGTACACTCGCCGTGAAAATCACATAAGCGATGGCGGTCGCACTCAAGCCGAACAGCAGTGCGAACCAGCCAGGCTGATATAGCCTGAGAGACCATTTATCCGGGAGTGCGACGTTCGTCGCAATCATTGCAGCCCCGGCGCCGATCAGCACGGCCCAGGAGACAAGAAATCCACACCACGCGCGGCGCGGGCCAAGCGCGGCCGAGGGCCCGGAACAGCATTCAATGATGAGCGCAATGAGCACGGCCACGAGCGGATAAAGCGGCATGAAGTACCGGCCCCGGGCTGCAGCTGCCATCCACACGGTGGGATACGCTACGACGATCGCCGTAAGCAAGAAACGGCTCAGCTGCGGTTGGCTACGCAATTCGGCTCGGACATTTCGACTGAAGAGCGCGAGCAACATGGGTGACCAGGGCAGCAGGCAGGCAAACGTTTCGAGCGGGTATGAAGCTGCATGGGTTAGCAAGCCGCTCCAACGAAATCGATCGCCGGCCAGCCCGGCCCAAACGGCCCGCACGCTCGGCCAATCGGTCTTGTAATAGAACGGTACCTGCCACGCGGCAATAATTGCAAAAAACGCCAATGCGGCGGCGAGCACTTGCCAACGAAACAGATAGCGCAGATCGCGGTTGACCAAGAGGTATGCAGTCGTGATCGCGCCAAAATACACCGGCGCCTGCGGTCCTTTTACGAGCGCGGCGAGCGCGGCAAAGGAAAAGCCAACCGTCCACACCACGAGCGGGCGCAACCGGCGTGCATAGGCCAGATGCCAAAGCAGAAGCGATGCGCTCACAAATAGCGCAAAGACTGCTTCCGACTCACCCAGCCTGCCAATTTCTAAAACTTGACCGCTCGACGCGTAGACCAGCGACGCGATAAGGGCCGTTGAGCTCTGGGCGAATGCGCGGGTGTAGCCATAAATCAGCAAACAAGTTAGCGCTATTGCAATTACGCTGGGAAGTCGCGCAGCGATGGGATCTACGTCGCCGCGGAGCCGACCGCCGATGGCCATCAGCCAAGTCGTCATCGGCGGGCGCTCGGGAAATACATGGCCTTGCTGGCGCGGGACGACCCAGTCGCCGGTTTCCAACATTTCGCGGGCGGAAGTCGCCCAGCGAGTTTCCTCGCCGACGAGCGGCTCGAGAGAGAGCCGCGTTCCGTAAATCAACGACACCGCGACAATTATTAGCGCAGCTGCCCGCAGGTCCGACCAAACGTTTTGGTCAGTTGCGAATGCGCCGGTCGCCAAAACAGTTTTCATGCGTGCGGCGGCAGGGCAGGCCGGTGAAGTTGGGAAGAGGGGCGGACGATATCAGACTGCCGTTCGCGCCACAATCGCAGCGGATGCTAGCACCGCGGCGGGAGCGGCGTTGCAACTCACGGCGCCGCAACGTATTGTTCGACTTTGCTGGACGAAAACGCTGCCTCTCATTTTGATGCGACCAATCATTATCAAAATACGCGCACCCAAAATGGTGGTGGTGCTGCCGTGTTACAACGAAGCCCAGCGGCTCGACATCGACGCGTTCGAAAGCTTTTTCGGCGAGGCGCCCGGCGTGACGCTGCTATTTGTCGATGATGGCAGTACAGACGACACGCCACTCTTATTGGAGCGCATTCGGCAACGCGCCCCGGGACAAGTTTGTACGTTGCGATTGAACCGGAATCGTGGCAAAGCAGAAGCTGTCCGGCGTGGTATCCAAGTCGCCCTGCGGCGGCAACCGTCAATTGTTGGTTACTGGGACGCTGACTTATCCACGCCGTTGCAAATGATTCCCCATTTGGCGGAAGTTTTGCAAACTCGGCCGGCCGTGCAACTAGTGATGGGTAGCCGGGTGGCGATGCTAGGGCGGCAGATTCGACGCAGCCCGTTGCGACATTTTCTCGGCCGTTTGTTCGCGACTGCGGCTTCGACGGTGCTGCGTTTACCGGTGTACGATTCGCAGTGCGGCGCAAAACTGATTCGAGTTACGCCCCAAACGGCCGAGTTATTTTCTCTTCCGTTTCGGTCCCGCTGGATATTCGATGTCGAGTTGTTGGCAAGGATCGCGAGCGCTCGGCGCCCGTCTTCGGAATCGCCGCGTGACGATGGCATCTTCTACGAGCAACCGCTAGATCGTTGGCACGACGTTGCCGGCTCGCATCTGCGGCTGCGTGATTGTTTCGCGGCGGCCGGCGAATTGCTTGCCATTTATTGGCGTTACACGAGAAACGGTTTCCAGCCAAGTGGACCGTTGTCGGATGCCATCAAGCTGCATCGTGTGGATGATGATCAACATGCCGCCGCATAGACAAACTATTGTCGAAGGGTAGGAGCTGCGCATTTACCATGGAAAAATCGCTCTACGACGAACTACACCGCATGGAACGAGACCATTGGTGGTTTCGTGCGCGGCGACGAATCGTATGGTCGCTGGTTGAACGATACCTAAATGTCAATTCGGGAACGCCGTTAAGAGTGTGTGAGCTCGGATGCGGCACCGGCGGTAATTTGGCGCCACTTATTGGACGTCACCAGGTTGTCGGCATTGAATGCGCGCCAGAGGCAATCGAGTATGCGCGACGATCATTAGGTGGGTGCGTTTTAAACGGCCGGCTGCCTGACAATATCCAACTGCCGGCAGGGCGATTTGACGTAGTCCTGCTAACGGATGTGCTGGAACATGTCGACGAAGATGCCGCGTCGGCTGCGACCGCGCTGCGACTCCTGCGCCCGGGCGGAGTTTTGATCGCAACGGTGCCGGCATATCAATGGCTTTACTCCGCGCGAGACGCGCACCATCACCATTTTCGCCGTTACGGCAAACGGCAGTTCGCGCGACTGTGGGAACTTGCGGACGCGGAGATGCTAGTGCTCAGTCACTACAACTCATTTCTTTTCCCGTTGGCGGCGGCGCAACGGCTCGCGCGCAAAGCATTCGGTTCGCGTTCCGAATCAGGCGATTTGCGATTACCGACTCCGATCGTTAACTCGCTACTAAGCGGGATCATGGGTAGTGAGAAAACTCTGCTCGGTCGACTCAGCTTGCCGTTTGGGCTTTCGCTAATTGCTGTGGTGCGCAAGCGACGAGCTGGCACCGCATTCGTAGCCGCCGCTGCTTAGGAACGCTGCGAGCTGCCACGGCGCCAGTGATTCTTCAGTTACCGCCGCTACAGGTATGTATTGATCAAATTTTCGATCATCTCTTGGCGTCCGCTGCGATTGGGGGCGGCATCGCCTTTTTCGAGCATGATCTTTTCGAGCGACTTGAAGCTTTGCTTGCCCGACTCGATCTCTTTACCGAGCCCCGAATCCCAGCTCGCATAACGTTCTTTCAAAAGGGCTTCAAGTTTGCCATCGGCGAGCATCGAGTGCGCGATTTTCAGGCCGCGGGCAAACGCATCCATGCCGCCAACGTGAGCGTGGAACAAGTCCACAGGCTCGAAACTTTCGCGGCGTACCTTCGCGTCGAAATTGACGCCGCCCGTCTTGAAACCGCCGTACTTTAAGAGCGAGTACATGCACTGGGTCGTGAGATAGATATCCGTTGGAAACTGGTCAGTATCCCAACCGAGGAGCACATCGCCCGTGTTGGCGTCGATCGAACCGAGGACGCCCGAGCTGCCGGCGACTTCCATCTCGTGTTGCATCGTGTGGCCGGCAAGCGTGGCGTGATTGGTTTCGAGGTTCAGTTTTAAGTGGTCGATGAGACCGTACTCTCGAAGGAAATTGCAGCAAGCGGCTGCATCAGCATCGTACTGGTGCTTGGTTGGCTCTTTCGGCTTTGGTTCGATGTAAAACTGGCCGGCGAACCCAATTTCCTTGGCGTAATCAACAGCCATGTGGAGGAACTTCGCGAGG
>DATBAY010000008.1:0-2073 GCA_036271295.1 Lacipirellulaceae bacterium
AAGTCCTCGCGCACCGCGGCCAGCTGGGCTTCGGCGGCAAGGCGGGCGTCGTCATCCTGCAAGGGCACCTTCACTTCTCGCTCGGCGCCGGGTGCGACGGGAAGTCTCGCTATTAACTGGTTGCCGTGCTTGATCTGTAACATTTCGACAGGGTCTTTCCCTGGCAGAATTCGGACCTGGCCGGCCGCATCGCTAAAGCCGATTGAAACCGGCGGCGTTTGGGGATCTGTCTGAGCGAGCACTTCATAGCCGATTAGAGGTTTCTTTTCATCCTTGCGGGCGCGTAGCGTTAGGATCGTGGGCGACTCCGCAGGCTGCGCGGCGAGCGCGAGCTGCTCGACTCGCGCTTGGCGGCGGGCGCCGAATGGTCGGCGGCTGCCGCTCGTAACGTGGAATTTTATCGATTTGTCGGCGCCTTCCGTCGCTTCGATATACGTCCAGGGAACCGGGCTGACACCGTTCTCGGCGAGCTCGCCGTTACGCCCCGTGCGGCGAAGATACGGCACAAACACGTCGCCCGGTTTTGCCCAAGGCGCGGCGTCTGCACTGGGCGCGAGTGCCGATCCACGTGGTTGGAGCGTAACGGTTTGCGGATCGGTGGGGTCGACTTCGAAGCGCGCGAGTGGCGTAAATGCCCGCTGAGCAAGCTCGAATAATTGTTCGGAAACGCTCGCGGGCTGACGGCATACGCGGTGTAGCGTTGGCCCCCAATGCTGCAGATAGGCGTCGAATTCGCGGGCCGAGAGCTCGAAACCGAGCGGCGTGGCCTTAACGGCGAGAAGCAGCAGCTTATCGCGCTCGTTGGGAAGATACGAAGGCGTGGAACCGGATTGCGACGACAAATCTTCAATCACTGCTGCACGCTGGGCACCCGCAGCGAGTTCGACGTCAAACTTCCATGTCGGTGCGAGGGCCGCATCCACACGATGCTGCAGGTAGGCGGGAATCTCGGTGTTCCAGCGGTCGGCCAGACCCCCTGGTGCGTCGACGACGACGATGGCGTGGACACGATAGGGCTGAAACTCCCAGCCGCTGGTGGCGGCGATTACATTGGAATCGGAAGCGAACGTTAGGAATAGAATCGCGGTCGCCGCGATGAGAATCGAGCCAAGCCACAAGCGATGATGCCGCGCCGGTTGGCTTGATTGTCGATCGGCAAGTGTGGGCGAGGATAAGAGCACGATTGATTCGCGGGATTAGCGCGGCGCGATTTGAGCGACGTTCCCGGTTGAGTTGCCACTCCACTGCTCAACGTTCTGATACAGCGTGATCGGCGAATCGCCGATGTTTCGGACGGAAGTTCGGTAGGCGAAATAATTGACGGTTTGCCACAGTGGGATCACGGGCAACTCGTGGTTGGTAATCTCGTGTAACTCGGCCAGGCAAGCCCGGACGTCTTTCCAGTTGGTGGCAGCGTCCAACTTGCGGAGGGCGGCGTCCAGGTAGGGGCTTTGCAAGTCCGCGGTTAAACTTCCGGGGCCGAGAATAAGGCGTGCATCGCTCACGGGTTCCCAAACCGCCAGCTCGGCATAGCGGAGGTCGTAGTCTAGCTTGCCAGAGAGCAATTCGTCGGCGGTGAACTCGCGCAGCTTTGTCGGGATTCCCTCGCGTGCCAGCTGCACTTGGATCGATTGGCATGCCAGGCGCGCAACGGCATCGCTCGGATGGGCCAAAATGAGCTCAGGAATATTCGTATCGACACGTTTCTTGGGCGCGCTCTCCGCCGGTTCGCCCGTGGACGTTTTAGCCTTCGCTTTCTCGGGCGGATTTTCAACACTCGACCAGGCAACGGTGGCCAAGATCGAGGCCAAACGTGGCTCGAACGGACGCGGCGCAACTTGACTGTTATAGCCGTAGCGAATCGGATCGTTCGGCAACGTGCCGTTCGGAAAAGGGCCGCTGAGCGGTTCGAACCCGGGCAGCGAGTGGCCGCCAAGGATGACGCGGTCGACGATCCATTTGCGATCGATTCCATAGCATAGAGCGCGACGAAATTCGCGCTTCGCGAGTAGCGGCTTACGGAGGTTGGGGATCAGTACGTGGACGGTCGGCAACTTGTAGGTGCTGACATGG
>DATBAY010000009.1:0-3998 GCA_036271295.1 Lacipirellulaceae bacterium
GTCGCTGGTAACTGCGATCATGGGACGATCTCCTAAGTGAGACCGCCCCACGACCGGGGCGGTCGTGGTGGGTGACGACCGCCCCGCGAGGTGCGGGACGTATAACGAAATGAGCTGCTCAAACAAGGTGCCCGGCATCTATGTGCTGGCGACTCGTATCGAGCCACGGGGGCCTAGCGATCCATCCTCACGCTGGCGGGGAAACGCTAACCCTCCAAGAGCTTATTGCGCGATTTCCCTTTAAATTTAGCGGTGCCGCTCGACTTTTTCGAACCGCTTGCGCCGACGAATTGACAACCAGTTATCAACCGGCGCCGACGGTGCCCCGCCCACTTTCGACCGGTGAATTGAAGGGCTGCAGGCGGGAGGCGTCTGCGCGAAGCAGGCCGATGACGCCAAACCAAGTCGACACACTGCGATGAAGCTCGCGATGGCGGTCGGATAAGCAGGCAGGCAGATACGCCCGCACCTCGTGCTAGGTCATCGAGTGGGCCAGCGAGCGGTCCGCGACGACGGTCTGGGTAAGCTTGGGATTCCTTGTTTCACAGCCGCTCATATTTTGCTGATTTGTGTGTTCTGTCCTGGAATCGTCGCGCTTCGATTCCTTCTGTCTTCTCCCCCGCCCAGTCACGCGGGGGTGCCTAGCCGGCTGCGGCCGCCGTATGATCCAGCCAAATCGCGACCGCCAGCGCCGCCTGGTAATTGAACGTTCGAGCGAGCGCGATCAGGCCCTCCATCAACTTCGGCAGCGTTCGCAAGCCGACCGCGAGTTGTGCCGAACCATGACGGCGGACCGCTGCAAGTGCCCTACCGCGAGCGGCGCACCTCTTCCGCTCCCAGGACAGTCAAATAATCAACATCGGCGAACACGCGGTTTCGGCGACCTTTCGTCACCTTGCGCAGGATTTCCAAATCGCACAATACTTTGATGGCACCCCGCGCGGTCGGATCGGTAAACAGGAGCTCGTTGGTGACCGTGGCAACCGTTACGACCGGCTTGCGCCGCAGTAAATTTTCAAGTTGCATCGCGGATATTGTCGCTTTTTCGTAACTCAGCAATCGACAACGGCGCGCCTCGATTAGCTCTGTGAGATGTTGCAGGATGTCGATCGCCAATTCGGCAGCCTCAATAATCGTACGCAGGAAGAACTCGAACCATTCGTTCCAGTCATTCCTGGTAAGCGCACTGGTGAGGCATTTTCGATATTCGGCGGACCGTTTACTCACGATCGTATTGAAACACAAGCTCGGCGAGTCCAGCAACGCATGCTTCTTTAGAAGCAGCGGCACAAGGAGCAATCCCATTCTGAAATTGCCGTCTTCAAAGGGCCGCAATCGCAACCAATGGGCCTGCGCCAAGGCTATGGTTACGAGCCGCCGGCGAGGATCGTTGCCCCTCATCCAGCGTCCTAAGCCTTCGAGCCCGCTTGGAATGCAATCGTCAGGCAGTAGAGGAAGGGAACCAGGTCCCCTGTCCAAATCATCGACCTCTGATGATCGTCGCCATTTACTCCGGCCGCGACGGTGAGCATTCGTTCGAACCAACCGCCAGTTTGCGCCTCGAAGAACGTCGAATTCAAAGCTCTGGCGCTCGCGATGAACGCCGCGAACCATATATTCATAAGCGCTTTGAAAATTAATGGCGTTCGCAACTTCCTGGCTGTGCTGACTGGCCGTCTGGGCTTGATAAGAATACAAGTCGCCTAAGCCTTCTGCCCTGCCGGCCGCCCGGCATGTCGCCAGTGACTCCTTGTTCAAGATGGCGGTGGGATACCACCCATTCGCAAATCTAACAGTACGTGTCAGGCGTTGCAGCGCCTCAAGGGCAGCGCGCTGTGCAGCCTGAACGGATTCCGGCAAAGACCGTCGCAGGTTAGACGGCAGCGCGAACATAGCGCGCTGCGCTCGACTGTTATCGAACGCACCTGTTTGAACTTCCTCGCTCATTAGTAATTGCCACAACCCTTATTAAAAGAGTATTTCGCATGCGTGTTCGGACTGCTAGATCCCTCCGCCTTCTTAAGCTCCTTCCGGGACCCGATGGCTCGGCGCCCGAAACTATTCCCTGGACTGAGTTTACGGAAGAGACAATCCTTCTTCAATCGCTTCATCAAGGTCGCAGGTGGGCTCATCGCATCAACCACGGTGCACGCTCTCGACCGATTAAAGCATTTCCGGTCCGATTGGCCAAAACGAGGTTCCACAGCCAACGCAAGGAGATCTCAGTGCCCCCCGACGAAATTGAAGAAGTCAGGTCGTCCTTACAGCTAACGCCGAACCAAGACCCCGCCCCAGTCAACACCCCGGCGCCGGCGCCCGATGCGCGCGCCGGATCGATTTGGCAAGAATTTCACGACGTGTTTCTGGCAGCGACAGAGCCGGCGGCGTACGCCGACGACTGGGCGTTTCTGGCACGCTCTTGCGACGTGCGAGCGGCCCTCGGTGGCCCGGCGCAATTGCTTACGACGCTGCGTGGCCGGCTTTCTGATGCGTCCCTGATGGGTGCGGGAATTATCGTGGTGGGAGCGGACGGCCAGCCAGCACTTACGCCGGTGATCGGCACCGCGGCGCCGATGATGCTGCGGCGAGATGCCCAGGGCCGAGTGGTCGACGTCGTGAGCGACGCCGGCTCCCTACGGCGTAAGACACCGCCAAGTTATGATCCGACAACCGTCCAATCGTCAGTCGCGCAGACTATTTCTGGGGTCGGTCAGTGATGCGCAGATTTTACGGGCCCTTGGACTACATGCCGCTGCGATAGCGGGCTTAGCGACGCTGAGCGGCGCGCAGATCCGCCGGCTGTTTGTGGCTCAACCTGGGACCATGCCGACTTATCATCCCGTCGTGGTCGCCTGCAAAATCTCCCAACTCGTTAACGAAGTCTCGCCCGACGTCAATCGACTTCTTGAACGGATCTATGAAGCAGTTGTGCTTTACGAGATCAACGACAATCCGTTGGAACCGAGCGCATGGCGGCCACGACAACACGATTTCGAACAGATTGCAATCGCGAGTCGATTAAGAGATGCGCAAGCGGCCAAGCGAGAAATTCTGAACAGTGTGCGGGAATCGTGTGACCCGGCGGTAAATTTGTGGCAGCGGATTCTGAATGAGCGGGAGCCCGAGTTGCCGGCCGCGATCGCCGAAGCACGCGCCCTCGTGGCCGAACCAAAATTCTTTCTGCGGCAGCGGGACGCGCGGCTAACCACACAACGGCTTTGCCGGGCGATAAACGGCGCCACGATCGATCAGCTTTACCGGCTAATCCAAAAGTCGACCGATCCCGTTCAAGCGATGCTTCTTCTCACTCTAGCCGAAGAATTCGACGCCCACTTTGGTGAGACTGTGCTCCGCTCGAAACTGGATCGGGTCACAAAACTCGAAAACCCGGAAAGCTTCCAGCATGGGGTGACGAGTGACGAACGAGACCGCCTAATCAGCCGATTATTGAAAATCGTAAAAGCGGTTTGTGATACCTCTTCCCGGTGACGCACAGCAATCGAGCAACCAATGCGGACTACCCCTTCCACGAACGACATCCAACCCGAGGACTACCCGGCGCTTCGTAGCTTACGTCTAGGTCGCGCCGACCTCGATACGCTCGCACAGCAAGGATTTATCACGGGCGAATGCCGCGGAGCTATGCATTACTTGAAACTGAGGTTTAGACGCGAAGGCAGGCAGCACGTGCGGCATGTGCGTCCAGAGATTTACGCAGCGGTCGTTGAGGAACTGGAGCGATTGCAAGCGCGCACGCGCCGCCATCTGGCGCTGAGGTCTGAGAGTCGCGAGATCCGTGCCGCCATTAAAGCCTCGGAAGCGGTGCTGCGAGCGGCGCTCGAAACCAGTGGGTTGTACTTTCATGGCCGCACGCTTCGCGCAAAGCGTAAGGCCAAGGCCCGGTGAGCCCATCGCATTATTCAAATCAGTCGCAGAACTCCATACGGATTTCACACCTTGAGGTTACGACAATGGAAAGAGGTCGCATATTGGATTGC
>DATBAY010000010.1:0-2892 GCA_036271295.1 Lacipirellulaceae bacterium
TGATGTTCCCATTCGCCGGTCATAGCGGGGCTGGTGATATCGGTCGCCTTTACGGCGGTAAGGAATTGGATGAGTTGCTCGGCTTTGGCAGTTGGCACCAGCTCACGCTGATTTCGATGCATGTATTTTTGGTAAATGAGCCCGTCGATTATGTCCGCGCGAGTAGCCGGCGTGCCGAGACCGCGCTCCTTCATTGCTTCGGCCAGCTCCTCATCCTCAACTAATTTTCCCGCCGTTTCCATCGCGGCAAGGAGCGTCGCTTCCGAGTAACGCGGCGGCGGCTTTGTCGTTTCGGCATGCAGATTCACTTCGAGCGTTTTTGCCTGGTTCTTGTCATCTACGATCAACGCAGGCAGCGCTTTGCCGTGCGTTGAATTTTCATCTACTGCACTCTTCCCATAGACTTCCAGCCAGCCGGCGGACGTCATGACTTTGCCCTCAGTTTTGAACTTGTGCGCTGCGACCCGACTGACCCGCGTCGTGACATCGAATTCCGCCGCTGGATAAAACGCGGCGACGAAGCGGCGCGCGACCAAGTCGTAAATTTTCGCTTCGGCATCATCGAGGTTCTTCGCTTCCGAAGCCGTGGGGATGATGGCGAAGTGATCGCCGATTTGCGCGTTGTTGAAGATGCGCTTGTTGAGCCGCACGTAATTGTTCTCGAGCGCCGTCTGACCATGCGATTGCAGCGAGCCGGAAAGGTTGCCCAGCGTTTGCTTAACGACCGGCAGATAGTCTTCGGGCAGAGCGTGGGAGTCCGTGCGCGGGTAAGTCAACATTTTGTGTCTCTCGTAAAGCGCCTGCGCGATTTGTAACGTGCGCTTGGCTGAAAAACCGTAGCGGCCGTTCGCCTCGCGTTGCAGCGTTGTCAGGTCATAGAGACGCGGCGCTATTTGCGAGCTGGCTTTCTTTTCCTCCGAAACGGTCGCGATCGGCTGGCCCTGGCACGCGGCGACAACCGCTTCCGCTACCGTCCGGTCCCAGATGCGGTCGATGCGATCGTGCTCGTCGCCATTCCTTTTGAAGTCGGGACGCTGATAGATGCCTTGGTATTCGCCCTGCACGATTCCGAATTTCGCAGTAACGCGCCAGTAATCGTGCGGCTTGAAATTCCGGATCTCCAACTCGCGAGCGTAAACGATTGCGAGCGTCGGCGTTTGCACACGGCCGACGGAGGCCACGTTTCTCCCGCGCGAACCAAACATGCGTTTGGTAATTGCCCGCGTGCCGTTGATGCCGATGAGCCAGTCGCTCTCGCTGCGCGAACGCGCGGCGTCGGCCAGGCCGGCCATTTCCGAACCATCGCGCAAATTTTGAAAGCCCTCACGAATGGCCTGCGGCGTCATCGATTGCAGCCAAAGACGCTTCACCGGATGTTTGTTTTTCGCCAACTCGCAAAGCTGGTTAAAAATGTGTTCTCCCTCACGCCCGGCGTCGCAGGCATTGATGATTTCCTTAATATCCTTGCGCGCTATCAACTTTTTGAGACGATCAAATATTTCCTTTGAATCCTCCTTTGGCTTAAGCTCGAACTTCTTGGGAATGATGGGCAGCGTTTCGAGCCGCCAGAAGCCGTACTTCTTCTTGTCGATGTCCTCCGGCATCAGCAGCTCAGTGACATAGCCGACCGCCCACGAAATGACGTATTGCTCGTTCTCATAGTGGTCGCCTCTCTTGGGAACCTTGCCGAGTGCCTTGGCGATGTCGCTGGCGACCGAAGGCTTCTCGGTGATTATGAGGGATTTGGACATGGGGCAGGAATCGAACTCAGTTAGAGCGTCTTTGCAAGTCAGAGCAGTTTTGCCTGTGCCCCGCCAGACGCGTTAAGTCTCTGTCTCAGCCCAGCTTGACGAAATATTTTCCGGGCAACTGCTTGACCAAGCGTTTCAATTCCAACTGCAACAATGTCGATGAAACGACCGAGCTTGGCAATTCGCTTTTACTGGCGATGTCATCAATAGAAGTCTCGGTTGGGTCAATCGCGTCATAAACGCGACGCTCTTCGCCAGATAGCGGTGGCAACGGGCGCGCAGCGGCCTCGGGTGACGGCTTCGTTTCGGGAAGAAGAATCTGCAAATCCTCCAGAATGTCGCTGGCGTCCATGACGAGCTTCGCACCCTGCTGGATGAGACGATTCGATCCCATTGCACTCGGGGCGTTAATGTGGCCGGGCACCGCGTAGACCGCGCGACCTTGTTCCAGTGCCTGCGCCGCTGTGATAAGCGCACCACTATTCAATCCTGCTTCCACGACGAGAATGCCGTGGCTCCATCCGGAAATAATCCGGTTGCGCATCGGAAATGTTTGTCGATCTGGTTCGATATCCATCGAGAACTCGGAAACGATTGCGCCATTCCCGCTGCGGATTTTCTCTGCCAGTGGCCCGTTCTCCGGCGGATAAAGTTTGGCTAATCCGGAGCCGATCACCGCGATAGTGCGGCCTTTCGCCGCGAGCGCACCCTGGTGAGCAGCCGTGTCAATGCCGCGTGCCAATCCGCTAATCACGGTCAGCCCCGCGTACGCAAGTTGGTAGGCGAGCTTCTTGGCTGATTCCGTGCCGTAATGGGTTGTGCGCCGCGCGCCGATAACGCCGATGGCGTGATGATCGCGGTCCAGGAGTTCGCCCCAGACATAGAGCACAATCGGCGGCGCATGGATCTCGCGGAGCGCGCGGGGATACGACGCCGATTGCTGCGTGATAACAGTCGCACCGAAATCGCGGATCCGTTGAAGCTCGGCGGAAAAATCAATCGTTGATTCCCAATTTGAGATTTGATCGGCGACCTCGTTTCCGATGCCTTCCACCTTGCGAAGGTCGCTGCGTTTAGCCGCGAGGATTTGTTGCGGTTCCTGAAAAACCTCCAGCAACTTGCGCAACCGCACCGGCCCAAC
>DATBAY010000011.1:0-2097 GCA_036271295.1 Lacipirellulaceae bacterium
CAAAGAACTGATAACCCGGGCCGCCGGCGACTCCCTGCCACGCGAATCCGAACGCGAAATATACAAGAGAAGCGGTTGCGAGAATGCAAACCGAAGAAAGCATCAGGTGTGAGGCGCTGCGAGACCGTCCTAGTCCTGTGTTGATCAGCGCCAATCCCGCAATTGCCGCCGGCGCCAACACGATCATCACCACGCAGAGAACCGCTTGAATATCAGATAAGGCTGGCGGCGTGTTCACCCTCGCACACTCCTCACCAGTGGATGAGCGCGAGCCACCAGCACCAATCCCATCGCTTCAACTCCCAATCCAGCAAGCAGAAAAATTACTCGCGCCGTCCCGGCCGCAAGCAACGCTACCGAGGCGAATGCAATTCCCCACCCCGAAAGGAGCAACAAAAATCCCAAAATTTTCATGAATGCCTCAGCCACGTGCGGTCTAGCTTCCGCCCTTGTTTCCGTTTCTCATAGACAAATAACCTCGATCAACCCATTTGCACTTCTTTATCCAGGGCCGCCGTCGCCGCCTTGATCCGCTACACCGCGCGACCCGCCCAAATGCTGGCCTTCCAGCATTCTCGCAAACGCAGGTCGGATTCAAAACTTCTATCCCCTCAATCACAAGGTTGGATTTTACTACCTCTTTACTTCTACATAAGGTTTCGGAATCAAGTGCGCCGCAAAGTTTGAGCGGGCCGCGAACCCGCCCTGTTTTCATTTCAGAGAGTAAGGTCTAATGTATCGAGGTCAGTTGATTCCTAGCGGTCCTGCCGCCACGGCCGTGGCTCGGCAGCCGCTGCCATTACAAGGTCCCATGGACGTCGAGTTTTTCGAACTTTCCGACTTGGGAAAGGTTCGCGACGGCAACGAAGATTATTTTGGCCACGCCGCTCCCGATGCGCCTACGCGCGTTCGTTCTCACGGCTGGTTGTTCGTTCTTGCCGATGGCGTCGGCGGCCAGGATCACGGCGAAGTCGCATCGCGCACCGCTGTCGACTCCGTCGTTGCCGGTTTTCGCGATGCTGTTGCCGGCGAGCCTCACTCCGGATTGCTGAGTTCGTTGATTCAGAAGGCCAACCGCAGGGTATTCGATGCCGGGCACGAGTCCGGGCCCACTGGCTCGCGCATGGCCACCACCATCGTCGCTTGCGCCTTGCGTTACAACCGCGCCGCCATCGCGCATGTGGGCGACTCCCGCTGCTATCTCGTCCGCAAAGGGCAAACCAGCCTTCTCACCCGCGATCACACCATTGCCCAGGAGCACGTAAAACTCGGCATCCTTTCATCCGACGATCTCCACCACGCGGAAACACGTCATGTGTTGAGCCGTTGCCTGGGCGCGGAGCCGATCGTCTCCGCCGATGTCAGCGAGCACGAGGTTTTTGTCGATGACGTCCTGCTGCTCTGCTCCGACGGCCTGCACAATTCGGTCACCCCGTCGGAACTTGCCGCTGCCACAAGTCACGGTGGCGATTTGCAACTGGCCGCAAAACGACTGGTCGACATTGCCAATCAGCGCGACGGTAGTGATAATATCAGCCTGCAACTGATTCGGATTCGAAGCGTTGAACGCGTGGGCATGTATCGCGGCCGGCCTTACTTGCTTCGCTGATAGGCTTTCCCGCGTAAACCCGCCCCGCCCAGGGGATTCCCGTCCGTCCCGGCGAACAACTCGATCACTACCGCCTTGAAAACGTCGTTGCGCGCAGCGGCATGGCTTCCATTTTTCGCGGCACCGATCTAAAAAACAACCGCACGGTCGCCATCAAGGTTCCCCATCCGGAAATGGAAAGCGATCCGCTGCTCTTCGATCGTTTCAAGCGCGAGGAAGAAATCGGCTTGGCGCTCGATCACCCGGGCGTGATGAAAGTCTATGACCGCGAGGATCGCAGCCAGCTCTACATGGTCATGGAGTGGGTCGATGGGAAATTACTGCGGGAGGTCCTCGCGGGTGCGAAAAAGCTGCCGCAGGATCGCGCGGTTAAAATCGCTATCGGCGTCGCCGGCGCGCTTTCTTACATCCACTCCCGCGGTGTCGTCCACCGCGACTTGAAACCCGAAAACATCATGGTCGGAGAAGACGATCGCATCAAGCTGATC
>DATBAY010000012.1:0-3770 GCA_036271295.1 Lacipirellulaceae bacterium
GGAAGTTTCGCCGACGATTAGCGTGTGCGAGGTGCCGTCTGTAATCTGGCGTCGCAAAATCGCGATGTTGGGGATTAGGATTCCCGCGGCGGACAGCTCTCCTGTAAAGTCTATACAACAAGCCTGCGCGTTCGGCTCAACAAATCCACTTCCGTTGCCTGCTCCACTGATGCCAACATACGACGGCATTTGTATTTGAAAGCTACCGACTGGAGAGAGCGGTGGCATCGGACTGGAGGGACAAGCCATGGTGCGAATGATAACGCCGTTAAGTAGGCCGCCATTTTCCGGATGGAGCACGACCCAGCCTGCGTTCGGGCCGGTGACATCCAGCCGCGCTGCGAGCGACGACTCGTCTAAGTCGGGAAGGATTTCTGCCCACCACGAAACGCCGTAGGAACTCTGTTTGCTTGGCATGACCAAGTTGCGCCGCGTACCAATTGGGTAGTGCCGCTGTCGGCCTTCAAAACTCTCTATCGCGAGGCCGACCTGGTGCAGATTGTTCTGGCACGACCCTCGCCGGCTGGCTTCGCGAGCCATCTGGATTGCGGGGAGAAGTATGGCGACGAGCGCACCAATGATCGCGACAACGATCATTAGCTCGATGAGTGTAAAAGCTCGCGTTCGTACTACTGCCGAGGTCATCAGGGCTATTTAATCAATTCTTGTGCGACGAAACGCAAGTGCGCCTAATGTTGAAGCGATGAGTAGTCCGCAAGTTGGCTCCGGAACTGAACCAGAGCTTGCTAACAGCGATTCATGTTGTCGCCATACGACATAGTCTGTAGCGTCCACAACTCCATTCCCGTTGCCATCGGCATCGAAAGTTGTTGTCGATCCGAAGCTGCTACGCCACATTGCATAGTCGTCACTATTTACGGAGCCATTTTCGTCGTAATCTCCATCTCCGGCTGTGAAACTTCTGAGGGTCGTATTTTTCCAATCGAGACCGAAATCGCCAAAATTCTCATCAAGAATGTTGTCCTGGGAATTGAACAACGACAAATCTAGAGACGTGGGCAGTGAAGCGTTTACGAATGTGCCACTCGCGGCGACAAGTATTACGTCCATGAACGAATTTGGATAAGGCGTTCCGTTCATGTCCAGGGGCGACGGTAGCTTCGGGTTTAAGCCGCCCGAGAATTTGACCAGAAGTTGGTCATAATCGCCTAAATCCTTATCATGCTTCTTTTCGATTTGGATGAGGTAATCGTCCGCTTGAAATAACGTGCTGCCAATCATCGCACTGAAGCCATTGTTGATATTCTGGCGGTAGCCCATGCAGACGCAGCCGTCTTCCGGATCGGTCGGCGCGCTGGCAGAGTCATACAGCGCGTGACCGCTCACAGGCAGTGAGACCACGAATCCGGCTTGGAATGGGTCTGACCTCGGAGTCACTAAAGTGACAGTTCCGGAAAAGTAAAAGCCGACCAACGCTGCGGCGCAATCGGACGAAGCGAAGCCGGCGAGCGCTAAGACAAATGCAAATAGCTGGCGCTTCATGCGATTCGTGCCATCCTTAGGTAGTGATGCAGTTGGTCAATTAGAAGCCATGTGATGATCGGATGCCATATTGCCCCATTGGCTAAATGCATAATTCACTCTTGCGGCGCTGGCGACAGATCGAAAGTGTTCCCACGACGAGAATGCCGAGTGCAATTGTCGTAGGCTCTGGAACCGCGGTAAACGTCGCCGGACGCAGAATCGCGGGCCGGTCGGCCACCGACCCACTTTGCACGTTGTTGAAATAAGCGACTGAAAACGCTCCCGATTGTTGTGCGGTAGCGAGGTTAAAAAACTGGTTACCGAACTGAGCCACGCCATTGCCGAGTGGGTCGATATCGATTCCCAGCCGAAACCAATTGGACGAGAAGTTGCTCAGATCCACGGAGGCGAGCACAGTCCATGCGAATGGCCGTGCGCCGCCTTGACCCGCGTCGCCGCCATCCTTCGCGTCGACGAGGTAAAGCATTTCAGAAGCCAAGTTACCCGGGCCAATTGGATTGTTGGGGTTTGGTGGGGCAACTTTCTCATACACCCACGCGATGCCGGTGGTTCCGTTGGAGGTATCTGGCACACCCACGTGGCCGCCAATATCAGTGAGGTTTGCGAACGCATCGGTTCCGCCGATGCCGTAAATCGTCATCTCCGAACCGGGAAGTTGATTATTGATGACGTTGGTCGCCGTCTGCGGTAAGGGGCGGGTGTCGAAGTAGGTGTAGACATCGAACTTCGATTGGCTCGTAGCGAAGGTTTGGCTCGAACTCACGGCGTTTCCGCCGTCGCTAGTCGAATCCCCAACGACGATCGCGCGATTCGCAGAGCTTGGCGCGTGGGGAATTGGATTAGGGTTGTACGCATCGGCAACGGTCGGATCGACGACGTGAGGCGCCACAAAACCATATGCGAAATTTGGTAGCGCGGTCCCGACCGGCGTTGATGAAATATCCGGCAGAGTATATTGAGTTATGTTAACCGGATTGTTGGATGCGCCTGGTGTATTTGGACGAAATCCGAAGTCGCGGCCATTGTTGTTCGTATCTCGGCCATCCACGAAGCGGGCTAGACTTGCGCTCGAGAGAAGTGGCGTGCCAGGAAGATCCACAGACTGGTTGTTCCCCCAGATGCCTGGTCCAACTTGGGCTGCGACATCGGTCGGCAGCGTGCCGTATCCACCGTTGTTCTGGGCCGAGGGGCCTTTGGTCGATTCGTAGAGCACCGCGTCTTGCAGCACGCCCGCATTGCGAAGCTCAAGCGTTTCAGAATCGTTTTCCCAGAAGCCAGTCGATCCAACCGCAGTAACGATTTGGTTCACGTTTGGAACGCCGTTTCGACCAATGACATAGAATCCGCCGGCATTGATGGTGGCCCCAGCAGTAATTGTTACAGTCGAGTTGGGACCGACTTGGTCTTGGCCTCCCAGACTCCAACCGCCGATATCGACCGGTGTCACTCCGTTGTTATACAGCTCGACGAACTCGCGATCGTCTGGGCCGCCGTCGTCATACACGAATTCATTGATAACCACCCCGGCAAACGATTCTAATTGCAAAATAGATGTGAAGATCAGCAGACTGCAGCAAAAGTGTCGAATCATTAGCGTGCCCAAAGAGTAAAAGACAACTCTTAAGAAATCATTTTCGCGTCGTGCTTTGAAGATGTAAAAGAACACATATCTGGTAGCGCCGCCGGTGATCCTTCTCCTGCAGCCGCCGTCGATTTGCTATCAAACGCTCGGTACATTATGCAAACGGAATCACGCTGTATGGCCAACGGGTAACCTTTCTTGGTTTCCCCCGGATGGCTTTGAAGTTTCCCCCTCTACCTTCTACCAAGGCCTATTTTCAGTCAAGCAAAATATGGCCTCGTGACATCGTCGAAGCATGGATTAGGGCGTTCCAGTTCATTCGGCCAGCCAAGCCCCGCCTTCTGGGGGGATTAGCAAGATTGCTAGATCGCACACTCCGAGAAGCGAGCCAACTGCCGCCCCAAGCCCGAGGCGATCTTATGTCATCGTCACGACAGTTTGACAGTCCTCGTTCAAGCCACGCGCAGGGAGTGTTCGTTCCCAACTGGAGAATTCCAACCTCACCCGAACCGTTTAGGGTGACGAGGTGCATAGAAAAGGACGCGCAATCAGCGGTCAAGAATGGCGAAATGACTCATTTAAAAGGCGACACGACAACAGCGGCTCCTGAAGCTTCGAAATTCGCAAAAACTGTATCGAGGTCGGACACAGTGTAGTCCGCTGCATCGTCCAACAAGTGCGT
>DATBAY010000013.1:0-7960 GCA_036271295.1 Lacipirellulaceae bacterium
ACTTGTTTAATTTCTGGTACGAAGCGCTTCCCGGGTACGAAAAGGTCGGCCAGCGCCGCATCCTGCTTGGCTGCTGGGGCTCCTTCAATGACCCCGATCATTGCGACTACGACTACAAGAACATGGATCACTGGGGCAAGAAAATGTTCGTGACCCCGGGCGTCATCGTCGATGGCAAAGCGGTCACTCACGACTTGGTCGATATCAACCTCGGCATCCGCATCTTGCTCGGAAGTTCCTTCTACGACGATTGGCAGGACGGCGAGACATTTGTGAAACAAGATCCGCTCGGCAATCCCGTTGATAAAAATCATCCCTGGAATCAAACCACCACGCCACGACCGCAAAAGCGCGACTTTAAAGGTAAATACACCTGGGTTATGTCGCCGCGGTGGTATGACAAGCGCACCGGTGAATATTTAGCGCTCGATACCGGCGGCGGACCGATCGCTCGATTCTGGTCCACGGCACTCGCAGGATTGGTCGATATCGGCTACGTCAAGGCCACCGGCAGCAGTGTGAAAATCATGCTGCCAAAAACGGCACTGCTTCCCGAAGTTGAATTCGAGTGGAAGATTCCCAAGTGGAGCAACGCGATCGAGCGTGATCGGGCGCGCACCTATTTTCAAGCTTACGCTGCGGCCTGCGCACTCTACTTCGTCGAGAAAGCAATTGCCCAGCTCCACTCAGGCGACAAGAAAACCTGGGCCGATTTTAAGGTGCCCGATAATGCCATTGGCTGTGGATTCCACGAAGCCGTGCGCGGTGTGCTCTCACACCATGTCGTGATTCGCGATGGCAAGATCGCCAACTATCATCCCTATCCACCCACTCCGTGGAACGCCAGCCCGCGCGACATCTACGGCACTCCCGGCCCCTACGAAGACGCTGTGCAGAATACGCCCATCTTCGAAGAAAACGGCCCCGACAATTTCAAAGGTATCGATATCATGCGGGCCGTTCGTAGCTTCGATCCCTGCTTGCCATGCGGCGTCCACATGTACACGGGCGCGGGCAAGCTCGTGCAACAAGTGCAACACGCTCCGATGTTCGGCCTGCAATCTCACGGAAAGTAAATTGAAATGCAAACCGCAGACAATATCCTTCCGGGCCTCGAACGAATCGAGTCGCTGCTCGAATCGGCAGATGACCTCGGCGATTGCGCTGAGACTGTCAAAGCCGTGGTTCAAGATCTGCTCGACTATCATCGCGCCGCGATCACGCAAATGCTGAGTGTGGCGAGCGACGTTGATCGTGGAGAAGTGTTACGCCGTTGGGCGGAAGATGAACTGATCGCCAGCGTTCTGTTGCTGTACGATCTGCATCCCGACGATCTGCGGACTCGCGTCGAGCGGGCACTGGAACAAGCTCGACCGTACCTGCAATCGCACGGCGGTGACGTGGTTCTCGTCAGTATCGACGATGGCGTTGTGCAGCTCCGCATGAAAGGCAGTTGCCATGGCTGCCCCTCTTCGGCCATGACGCTGAAAAATACAATCGATAAGGCGATCTGTGCCATCGCACCCGACGCTGTGGCCGTTCACATCGCCGACACTACGGATGACAGCCCACCAGCGACCGGTTTCGTACCCATTGACGCGCTCTTCGGAATGAAGGGAACGGCATCCGTTTAGACAGCCGCGACAACAATCATGTCGACAGTAACTCCTACAACGTCGAAGCCCTGGACCACCTTGCGGAAATTCGTACGGACGCCGGTCCAGCGTATCGAACGTTGCGAGCTGTGTGGCGCCCCGATTCCGCCTGAGCACGATCACGTAATCGAGCTAAACAACCGTCAATTGCAGTGCTCGTGCATGGCCTGCGCGATTTTGTTTTGCGATCAGGGAAACCAGCGATTCCGCCGCGTTCCCCGCCGCTGCGATGTGCTCCACGATTTTCGTCTCGACGACTCCACTTGGGAAAGTTTTCTAATCCCCATCAATTTGGCGTTCTTCTTTCGTCACAGCGCTCACGAACGCGTCGTTGCGATGTATCCCAGCCCGGCCGGCGCCACCGAATCATTGTTGGAGCTCGATACCTGGGATGAGCTCGGCGAGGCCAACCCGATTTTGCGGCAATTCGCTCCCGATATCGAAGCATTGCTCGTAAACCGCGTCGGAAGCTCACGCGACTACTACCGCGTGTCGATCGACCGCTGCTACGAATTAGTCGGTCTCATCCGGCTCCGCTGGCGTGGCCTGTCGGGCGGGAACACTGTGTGGGAGGAGATTGCCAAGTTCTTTCAAAAGTTGCAAGCCGCTTGAATGATTACTGAATTCAATCCATCCACTGTGCCGGACCTCGATTTCGCCATCGCAGAAGCGCACACTGTTACGTATGCCGCCGTGCCGCAATTGGCGTTCACCCTGCGCGTGACGCAGAAGCCCGGCGCGTACCTCGCGCACATTCAGTCGGTAATGCTTCGCTGCCAAATCCGCATCAACCCGCTCAAGCGGCGTTATGACTCGAGAGCGGAAGAACAGTTGCATGACCTGTTCGGCCAGCCTGACCGCTGGAGTCAAACGATGCGTAGTCTGTTGTGGCAGCACACAATCGTCAACGTGCCAGCATTTACCGACTCGGTTGAAGTCGAGTTGCCCGTTCCCTGCACGTTTGATTTCAACATCGCTGCGACCAAATATTTCCACTCACTATCGGACGGCGAAATTCCGCTGTTACTCCTGTTTAACGGCACGATTTTCTACCGCGGCGCGAACGACGAGTTGCAAACCGCACAAATACCGTGGGAGAAGGAGGCATCATTTCGGCTGCCCGTCGAAATCTGGCGCACGATGATGGAACATTACTATCCCAACGCCAGTTGGCTATGTTTGCAATCCGACGTGTTCGAATCATTGGCCGCCTACAAGCGTCGCCATAGCTTGACCAGTTGGGAGCAAGCCATAAGTCTTCTGTTGGAGCACGAAGCTGCGGGCGCAGTTCCATGAATACCGATCGAGTCGAATCCATCGCGAACGCCGTGCTTTACGAAGGGTACATTTTGTATCCGTATCGGCCCTGCGTGAAAAACCGGCGGCGTTGGATGTTCGGCAGCATCGTTCCGCGTTCCATCGGGGAATTCACCGGCGAGCGTTGGGCGATGCAAACTCAGATCCTTGTCGAAGGAGACGCCGCCGCAGAAATCGAAGTCGAGGTCCGCTTCTTGCAATTGGTCAATCGTCGCCTGGTCCGTAGCTCTGCGGCCATGAAAAACGGCGACGATCTCAGTCACGTCGACCTCATCGACTCGTGCGAAATCGATGGCACTCACTATCAAACGTGGCAAGAAGCGACGGAACGGCGCGTCGCCATCGCCCCTGTTTCAATTGGCAACTTGCTCATGCAGCGTCCGAAAACATCATTCGCCTACTCGGCCAGCCACCAGATCGAGAACTTGCCTTCTACGACAACCAGGCACTTCGCATTTGTACGAGAGCAGTTGGCCATTCAAGGCATCGTCGCCGTGGATGCCAGCGAACTGAAGCCAGGATTGTTCTGCCTTACCGCGCGCGTCGAAAATACAACCGTTTCTTCCGATTCATCCCTCGCCGATCCCACGGCCAATGAACTGCTCGGTCTTGCGTCAACACATACGATCTTGTCCGTCTGCGGTGGCGAATTCGTTTCCGCAATCGATTCACCGCCGGCGTACCGCGAGGAATCCACAACGCTCCGCAACGACGGTACGTGGCCGGTGCTCGTTGGTGAAGAAGGAGAACGGCAAATGGTTTTATCTTCCCCCATCATCTTGTACGACTATCCGCAGGTGGCGCCTGAAAGTGTGGGCGACTGGTTCGATGCCACAGAGATCGATGAAATGCTCGACCTCCGCACGCGCACGCTCACTGACGCCGAGAAAACTGTCATGCGCAGCGTCGATGAACACGCCCGCCGCCTGCTCGAGCGCACCGAGCGAACCGAAACGACCGATCTCGCCAGTCTTCACGGCACGCTTCGCGGTCTCCGCCGCATCGATATGGCCAACCTATGAACGACGAAATACAAGACTTCAATTGGAACGAACACTTCGACCTTGCAAGGTTAGAAGTCGTCCGCGTGTTCGGCCGTGATTTACGCACAGGCGACCGAGTACGCCTCTGGCCGAAAAAAAACGCCGATATTATGGACCTCGCGCTGGCTGGCAAGGTAGCCACCATCGAAGCCATCGAGCAAGAGCTTGAAGGCCAAATCCATCTTGCGGTCGTTGTCGAGGACGACCCAGGCAAGGACCTCGGCCTGCTGCGACAACCGGGCCACCGCTTCTTTTTCTCTCTCAATGAAGTTGAGCCGATGGATCTAGCGGACAATCAAACACAATCACAGGTGTAAGTTGGACTCAGCCCCTGATATTCTGATTGCCGGTATCGGAAACATCTTCTTCGGCGACGATGCGTTTGGGTGCAAAGTTGCCGAGCGGCTGTGTGAGTGCCAATGGCCGGCGGGCGTGCGAGTCGCGGATTTCGGCATCCGCGGAATCGATTTGGCCTACGCCTTAACTGACGGCTGCGAGTTCGCAATTCTGATCGACGCGATGCCCCGCGGCGGAAACCCTGGCGACCTTTACGTCATCGAGCCCACGCTCGACAACACCGATGCCCCGGCAAACGCAGGCGGGTCGTTGTGGGACGCCCACACTATGAATCCAGAAAAAGTTCTGCGATTGGCCGAGTCTTTGGGCGGTGAAATGGCGCGCGTGGTCGTCGTCGGCTGCGAACCCGCCATCGCCGATGAGGACGCCGACGTGCATGCCGGGCTAACTCCCGCAGTAGATTCGGTCATCGGTACTGCGGCCGAGTTGGTCCAGTCGATACTGAACGATTACTTAGCCGAGAGGAGTGCAAACTATGCAAGTGCCTAAACCGCTCCGGCCGCTGACAATCGTGTGCGAATACGTGTTGGGGTTTGTCATCCTGCTATGCACGCTTGTCACGATCACAATCGGGCTCTTTATCAGTTTGTTTGAGCTGCCAAAGTATTTCCGACTGACAAAAAAGTAGGTCACAACTCTTCAACTACTTAAGGTATGCACGAATTATCGATCGCCATGAGTGTATTAGACATCGCCGCCGATGAGGCGGAGCGCCGGAACGGCGCGAACATCACAGCGATTCATATCAAGCTCGGTCCGCTGTCGGGCGTAATACCGCAAGCGCTAGTCTCCGCCTTCGATCTCGCGCGCGAGACCACCCCTCAGGCAGGCTGCATTTTAGTTATTGAAGAGGTGCCAATCATCGCCTATTGCGAACATTGCCAAGCTTCTCGCTCGATCGAATCACCACAATGGCTCTGCTGTCCCGAATGTGGCGCACCGACCGCTAAAATTGAGCAAGGGCGCGAGCTAGAAGTTACCGCACTGGAGATCGAAGCATGAGTACCCGATTGGTTGAGGTGCGGACCAAAATCCTCAAACACAACGACGTGGTTGCGCGGGAGCTCCGCCAGCGCTTCGAAGAGGCCGATGTCTGCGTCGTGAGCCTTGTTTCAAGTCCCGGTAGCGGTAAAACGGCCTTTCTCGAATCCACTCTCAAAATGCTTCGAGATCAATACCGTGTTGCCGCTGTCGTCGGCGACTTAGCGACCGACAACGACGCCAATCGCTTGGCCCGTGCCAATGTACCTATCAAACAAATCACCACCGGCACAGTCTGCCACCTCGAAGCCGAGATGGTGCGACATTCGCTAGAAGACTGGAACATAAATGAATTGGATTTCCTCTTCATCGAGAACGTAGGCAATTTAGTTTGTCCGTCCGCGTACGACTTAGGAGAACAGTCGCGTGCCGTCCTTTTTTCAGTCACCGAGGGTGAAGATAAGCCTCTCAAATATCCCACGATCTTCAATACAGGCGATGTCGCAATCATCACCAAGATGGATTTGGCAACCGCCGTCGACTTCGATCGAGATGCTGCGCGAGGAAACATCCTCGCCGTCCGTCCCGGAATGCGCATTATCGAACTATCATCAAAATCGGGCATCGGTATGGAAGCCTGGTTGGAGTTTCTGAAGGCTCAACGAAACGCAACAAAGCAAGGCATTCTAACAAGCACAACAATATGACCAATGCGTGCGAGGTTCCTATGAAAACGTTCCATGGTTCGTATTTGCCTTTGGCACTATTGCTGCTCGTCGCTGGTTGGCCATCAATCGCGCTTGCCCACGTCGGCTTCGGCAGCACGGAGGGCTTCGCATCGGGTCTGGCTCACCCAATCTCCGGCCTTGATCATCTGTGCGCAATGATCGGCGTCGGTATTTGGGCGTCACAACGGGGCGGAAAAGCAGTTTGGCTTTTCCCGCTAGCATTTGTTATCGTGATGGCGTTGGGCGGCCTCATCGGCGCCGCTGGAATCGCAATTCCCTTCGTCGAGCGCGGCATCGTGGCATCAGTGTTGATAATCGGCATTCTTATCGCCGCAGCCGTGCGAATGCCGCTTCTGCTCAGCGTGTTAATTGTCGGCACATTTGCCTTTTTCCACGGACATGCTCACGGTAGCGAAATGCCTCTTACTGCATCCGGTCTTGCCTACGCCGCGGGTTTTCTAGCCACTACCATGGTCTTGCTCTCAGTAGGCGTGGCCGCCGGAATCCACGCGCGCAAATCGATACTCACTTGGCCCTTTCGCTATTGCGGCACGGCGTTGATCCTATTGGGACTGTACCTTGTGATGCTTTAAATGTGAGGCTATGAAGGCGGAATTATCACAATTGGTATTTAGGTAACGAACCGATTGAACCGACTGCGGTTATGCGATAGTTCCCAGTTATGCCCTGCTGCTGTGAGCTTCAACCGCTTGTCGAACTGTCCCCATTAAGTCGTCAAAACATGAGGCAGTCCAACAATTGACCATTCTGAGACGGGCGGCGATTCTCAAGAACATTCGGTTGATAGCACAGGCAAAGCGTCTCGGAAACTCATCTTCGGGTCCGTTGTGACACTCGGCGCTCATTCGGCAAATGCAAGCCGAGACTGACACGCTCAGCATTAATGTCAGACTTAAGCCATCGCGCCGACCATCCGCCGACATTCTTGGTACTGTTCTATTAGTGTGTTGCTGAAAATAATTTCAGGAGATATCGTCAATTGTTGTGGATAAAGGATTTTTTCAGGCGGCGACTTCTTGGGGTTTGATACCGTCGATGAATTGAACTCCTTGGATAACGTCGGCGAGGTGCTGGGAGCCGTTGAGCAGCCGCCATCTCTTGGCGGCGGACTGCATGAGTTTGAAGACCATCGTCAAGCAGGCGTTACGGCTGCCGCTTCCCTTGGTCCGTCTGTGTCTCAAGCGTACGGTGGCGAGTGTGCTCTCGATGGGGTTAGTTGTCCGCAAGTGCTTCCAATGCTCGGCGGCACTCGCAAGCCTTGGGATACTTGGCGGCAAAGGTCGCCAGGAACAGATCGAACGCCGCAAGCGCGTCCTTTCTCGTCTCGGCCATCCAGATCTGATGCAGCGCATCCTTCGCTCCCGGCTGGATTCGCTTGGGGAGCTTGTCGAGCACCTTAACCGTTTTATGGACACAGCACCGTTGCGTGCGCGTCGTGGGATAAACCTGGTCGAGCGCTCTCCAAAAATCTAACGCGCCGTCCCCTGTGGCCAGCTTGGGTTCGACGACCACTCCGCGAGCCTGGACGTCCAAGTGCAGCGCCTTCCACGCCTGCTCGCTCTCGCGGTAGTCGTCGGTGACCGCGATCAGCTCCTTCTGGCCGTCGGCGGTCGCCCCCATCAGGACGAGAATGCACTGACGACCCTCTTGGGCGTAGATCAATAGGCCAGCGCAACTGCAAAAAATGATGGCGGCTATCCACTTTCTCGGCGATTTCCTCGAACACGAAAGTCAATGTATTCGACGGTGGCAGCATTGGGGACTTGGTGAGCCTTGGAACGCCTTTTTCGTCCGACTTGGCCGCCTCAGCCCGCGAGTCCTAATAGTCACATTGAGCTCAATGTGTACGGCGGCACCG
>DATBAY010000014.1:0-2849 GCA_036271295.1 Lacipirellulaceae bacterium
ATGTGCTATACGCCACGCCGCGACCGACCGGGCGTTTGCCGTTGATGATGATGACGCGCAGCGACTCGACGCTGAGCCGTGCCAGGTTGACGGCAGCCATGGTGCCGCTGAAGCCGCCGCCGATGATCGCTACTGTTTTCATGTAAAGAACTGCCTGCGAGAGTGCCGCACTGAAGTTTTAATTATAACTGCTGACGAGTTGAGCCACGCAACGAATGTTTGGTAGTGCGAATAGGAAAGTGCTGTATGTTTCGCAGGTTACTGAGCAATCGCGCAAGTCACGGCGCAGCTGCGTGGTAGACTAGAGATATGAGTGGCCCGAGAGCATTTCGAACTGCGACGATCGTGCTGGTAATGATTGCCGGGATTGCGCAATCGGTGCGCGCGAAGCAGACCTCAGCCGAGCTGCAAGAGCAGTATGAGAAGTTGAGCCGGCAATTTGCGGCGGATAATCCGAATTGGCGGCCGGTGGCGCCGAAGACCGGGACGCTGCTGTTTGTTGCTTCGGATGAGTACACGCCGCCGTATGCATTGGACGTGTCGACCAAGGATATGCGTGAAAAACATGCGGAGGCATTGTTCGATTTGGCCCGGCAGGCGGCGGAGGCCGGGCAGTTGTCGCTCTCGTTTCAATGGGCCACCGAGACGGTGCGTGAAAATCCCGATCATGCGGAAGCGCGGCGCGTGCTGGGCTACGAACAGCGCGAGGGGCAGTGGCTGACTGCCTACGGCCTGAAGATGTTCGATGCCGGCAAGGTATGGGATCCGAAACGCGGCTGGGTAGCGAAAGCCGATGCCGCGTCAAGTAAGGAAAAAGATGACGCGGAAGCCGCGCGGCATGCGGATATCAAGAGCGGCTGGCAGGTTCGAACCGATCACTTCCAAGTGACGACGAACCACAGTCAGGCGGCAGGCGCGGAGCTCGCAGTGCGGCTGGAGCAGCTGTATCAGATTTGGCGGCAGCTCTTTGCGGGGTTCTACTACACACCGCTGGAAGTCCGCGCCTTGTTCGCGGGCGAGAGAAACGCGCGCGTTTTGTCTCATCCTTTTCACGTAATTTATTACCGCAACAAACAAGAGTATGTGGAAGCATTGCGGCGACAACTGCCGCAGGTGGGAAAAACGCTTGGTTTATACAACGACGCAACGCACATAGCCAACTTTTTTGCGGGAGACAAAAACAGTGCGAGCACGCTTTATCATGAAGCCGTGCATCAGCTATTTCAAGAATCGAAGCCGACGGGCAAGCACATCGGCCTGCTCGCGAACTTTTGGGTCGTCGAAGGTGTCGCCACTTATTTCGAATCGCTGACCGAACATGTCGACTCGCGGGCCGGTCTTTACTTCACGGTCGGCGATCTGACAGTCGGCGAGCGGTTGCAATTCGCGCGGAAGCGAATGGGCGAAGGGTACTACATTCCGATCGGCGAGTTGGCACGGCTGGGGAGAGGCGAGCTGCAGCATAGTCCGCAGATCATCCCAATTTACGGCGAGTCGTGCGCACTAGCGGCCTTTTTAATCGATGGCGAACAAGGGCGATATCGTGAGCCGTTCGTGCGCTACCTGCAGGCCGTCTACGCCGGCAAAGACAACGAAGGATCGCTTGCAGAACTCACCGAAAGCAGCTTCACGGAGCTTGACGCCCAGTTCCGCCGGTACCTGCTGCAGAGCTTGCCGTAAAAACGCGGCGACGTTATCGTGTGAGAATGGTTTTAGGCGGCCACGCCGCTGTGAAATGACGAAAACCCAGCCTGCGATGCCCGTACCACGCCTGCGTCGGGCTCAGCACGATTTATACGTGTAAGTGAATCAACGGTGGCTATAGCTCAGTTGGTTAGAGCGCCAGATTGTGGATCTGGAGGTCGTGGGTTCAAGCCCCACTAGCCACCCTTGCGAAACCACTCGCTGACATTCGTTGGTGAGTGGTTTTTCGTTTCCTCTCGTTGGTAAATCATTGATCCGCGGGCGAGCGCGAGACGGGGGCGTCTCGATGGGCTGGCGAAGCGAACGGCTTTGCGCAAAACGTCTTTTTTGTGGGAGGCGTCTCCGACGCCGATTTAGCGCAACTTCACACTTTGGTAACGTTGGCAACCCGGTATCGCGGTCAGAGACCGCTCCCACAGACTTTTTATGCCAAGCCGGCAGCAAACTCAATGGAGACGCATGATCGTGATGTGGGGGGACCAGGTGGCGCCATGGTGCCGTCGATCACTTAAGCAAAATGCGAATGCACAGGTAGGCAAGGGCCGCGATGGCGATGATGCCGGCAATCACTCCGAGTGTGCCCATCGCGACGCCGGGTGATTTTCGCGAGGCGCAGGTTGCGCACGGCTCGGCTTTGTGGGTTACCGGGTCAATCAGGACCGGTTCGCCGCATCTGGGGCACGTTCCCCAATTTTCATTTTGATTCAAATTTGTGACCATATAGTGTGCCTGGACGACTTATGAGGGAATTCTGCTCCAACACCAATCAGACTACACTCAATACGGTACGATCACGAGTCTCACTCTTTTCCTATTGATTTGAATCTATGCCAGACATCGACCAAGCGGGTTCGTTTTATCTGGGCCGGCCGCACGATCTTAAGAGTGGTAAGACGGATTCGAAGCCGCTGTTGTACGACAGCAAGGACCTCACGACGCATGCGGTTTGCGTCGGTATGACGGGCAGCGGGAAGACAGGTCTTTGTTTGGCGATGATCGAGGAAGCCGCGCTCAACGGCATTCCGGTGATCGCGATCGATCCGAAGGGGGATCTCGCGAACTTGATGCTCGCGTTTCCAAATCTGGCGGCGAGCGATTTTCGGCCGTGGATCGATGAGAGCGAGGCGGCGCGCAAGAAGATGTCA
>DATBAY010000015.1:0-27462 GCA_036271295.1 Lacipirellulaceae bacterium
GTTGGCGGGCACCTGCAGCAAGTACTCAAAGAACGCGATTCCCCAGCTCGCCAGAACCGCCACAAGCAGTGGCTTGTCTCCCAGATTCTTGAGGTGACCGTACCAGGCGAACGTCATAAAAATATTCGAGCCGCAGAGCAGGAGAATGGTGGTGACGATCGGATTCATGAAGTCATTCCTCTGGATTTGAAAGTGACGAGTAATATCACGCAAACGCTTGTGGGCGCACAGGTCCGACCTCAATCCGGGCTGGCGATCGCACAATTGGCTTCGCAAAGTCATCAATTCACGCGAATTCATGATGCTACAACCGCTAGCAAGCCGATATACCCTTGACCGACCCCTCGTTTGTGCTATCCTTGCACTAACAAGTTAGGTGCGAGACTGGCTCCGGCATCGCCGATCCAGTTCATTCAAAATCGATTGCAGCGGCCACCAGGGCTTTTCACACACCGCCCCGGTATCTCTTGCTCACGACCGCGACTGATTTTCTTGCTCCTGAACGTGCAATTTGCACGTGGTTCCTGCTGATGTCAGCGGTCGAGCCTATTTAGCAATCGCGTTGCGATGGAAGCCTCCGCGCGAGGTCTGCGTTCGCAGCGCCACAATTTTCCCCGAGCGGGAAAGAACGAGAGCATTTCGTGATTAATTTCGACCAACTAGGTCTCGCCGAACCGCTGCTCCGCGCTGTGAGCGCCGAGGGCTACCACACGGCGACCCCAATTCAACAACAGGCGATTCCGCCGGTGATGGCCGGACGGGATCTCATGGGCTGCGCCCAAACTGGCACCGGCAAGACGGCTGCCTTCGCGCTGCCCACACTGCACCGCTTGAGCACCAGCGTTAGCGCCGCTGTTGCCAGCAAGCCGGCACCTGAGCCGCGGCAGAAAAACAACGGCCGTCGCCGCGACTCGTTTCCCCGCGCCGATCGCCGGCCAATTCGGTCGCTGATCCTCGCGCCCACGCGCGAATTGGCTGCCCAAATTGGGGAAAGCTTCAAAAGCTACGGTAAATTCACTGGCCTGCGCTACACCGTCGTTTACGGCGGTGTCGGACAAAACCCGCAGGTCAAAGCGCTGCAAAACGGCGTCGACGTGCTGGTCGCTACGCCCGGCCGGCTGCTCGATCTCATGGAGCAGGGTCATATCAATCTCCGCAACGTTGAGATTCTCATTCTCGACGAAGCCGATCAAATGCTCGACATGGGCTTCATCGTGCCGTTGCGGCGGATCGTGGCTTCGGTGCCAAAGAATCGCCAGACGCTGATGTTCTCGGCCACAATGCCTCCCGAAATCCGCAAGCTGGCCAGTGAATGGCTCAGCGATCCGACTCATATTCAAGTTGCCCCGGTGGCGACCCCGGCCGAACTCGTAGAGCATTCGGTCTACTTTGTGGAACAGCAGCACAAGCCGCAAATGCTCGTGCACTTCTTGCAGAATACGGCGTTCACGCGAACGCTGGTGTTCGCTCGCACAAAGCACGGCGCCGACAAGATCGTGAAGCACTTGGATCGCTCTGGTATTCGTGCCGCGGCGATTCATGGCAACAAGAGCCAAAGCGTGCGGCAGCGCACGTTGGAAGCGTTCAAGTCGAATCGGCCGCCGGTACTGGTGGCCACCGATATCGCCGCTCGCGGAATCGATGTGCAAGGTATTTCGCACGTGATCAACTACGAGTTGCCGGAAGTGGCGGAGATCTATGTCCACCGCATCGGCCGCACCGGCCGTGCCGGCGCGACTGGTATCGCCACGTCTTTCTGCGGCCGTCACGAACGCGACCAATTGCGACAGATCGAACGCTTAATGCGGAAGACGCTTGCCGTTCAACAAGATCAACCGGAGTTCACGCGAGTTCCGAAAACCGAAGCTGATCTCGCAGACCATGCCGAGCCAAAGGCAAGTCGTCGTCGCGGCAATTGGGGTCCGCCAAGCGGCAAAAAACCGAAGTCGCGTCGACCGGCGGCAGGCGTCGCGTACGCTCCCAAGGGCGCGCAAAACGGAACCGCCAATCCAGGCAGACGGCGCAATCGACGTCGCCATACAACGGCCGTTTGATTACCTAGTTAGTTGATCGCATTACGTGCGCTTCGCCGGGCTGTGATTGTCCGCTAGAGTGGGCTGAGTCCGCACGCGCACGATGATTTGCCGCAACTCGACCAAGAGAGTGGCCGTAGCGCGCTTGCCACTGGCGACGCCGCTATGACCCCGCTCGAGTTTGTCCTCTTAGTTTTGCTGATATCCGTAGCCGCCGGCGTACTCGGGTCGCTCCTCGGACTCGGCGGTGGCGTCATCGTGATCCCGGCGCTCACCCTGCTGTTTGGCATCGATATTCGCTACGCGATCGGGGCGTCGATCGTTTCGGTGATCGCGACCTCGAGCGGTGCGGCCGCCGCCTACGTACGCGATGGACTCACGAATCTGCGCGTGGCGATGGTGCTGGAACTCGCGACCACGTCGGGCGCACTCACCGGCGCTTACTTGGCGGGCTTGCTCAGCGGCCGTTGGCTGTTCATCATTTTTGGCGTCGTGTTGGCGTATTCGTCTCTGATGATGATTCGCAAACTCAACGAGCCCGAATATCAAGAATCCAACAAATCGGCTCCCTGGGCAGACTACTTGCGGCTTCACAGCAGTTACTTCGACAAACGGACTGGTCGCGAAATTTACTATCGTGTCACCAGCACGCGTATCGGCCTCGCGCTGATGTATGTTGCCGGGGCGATTAGCGGGCTCTTGGGTATTGGTTCTGGTTCTTTGAAAGTGCCGGCGATGGATCTTGCGATGCACATGCCAATCAAGGTTTCCACGGCGACAAGCAACTTCATGATCGGCGTCACGGCCGCCGCCAGCGCCGGCGTTTACTATATGCGCGGGGAAATCGACCCATTCATTGCTGCGCCCGTGGCCGTCGGCGTATTGATTGGCGCATTGGGCGGGTCTTACTTGCTTCCAAAACTGCGCAGTTCGACGATCCGGCTTGTATTCGTCGTCGTGCTGCTGTGGATTTCGGGCCAAATGCTGTGGGAAGGGATTCGCGGATGAGTGTTGCTACTAAACTCCCTTCCGCCACGACGCCGATCACCGATCACGATCCGCGCGTCCGGCAAGTTGAGCTCGCGATCAGCAATTTACTGCGCGGCGGCGTGGCTCTAAGCATGTTGCTGATCGTTGCCGGGACGATCGTTACGTTCGCCCAGCAGCCGAGCTATATCTCGCAGCCAGGTGAACTGCACCGGTTGATCACACCCGGATTGAAGTTTCCGCACACTCTGGGCGATTTGACCAGCGAATTAGGCCAGCTTCGCGGCGAGGCGATCGTGACGCTCGGCCTCCTCGTGCTGATCGCGACGCCGGTGATGCGCGTTGCCATCTCGATTCTGGCGTTCATTTACCAGCGCGATCGCATTTTTACGCTGATTACGAGCGTCGTCTTGTTTCTGCTGCTGTTATCTCTGGTGCTTGGCAGGGGCGAATAGGACCTTCTGTTGCCGATTGCACTAAAACTGTAGTTGATGCCGTCCGTTTTCGAACTTCAGATCCACCGATTCGGAATCGATGGTGCAGATGGGGTTCGCTTCGATTTCCGCGCGTAAATCCTCGCTGACATACAGCGTTTCCAGGTGAAGTGTGTTGGGAATGATCATCCAACCACTTTCCCCAAACCGGCCGGCGATTTTGCTGAAGAGTTCCTCATCATCGCGAAACGCAATCGGGATTTTGACGCGACCCATGTGGCCGGTGGTGAAGCTGTTGAGAAACGTCTTTTGTTCGTCGATCGCATCGCGCAGGCGGCGAGTGATGAAATCAGCCAATCCCACCCCGATCGCGTTGCCCTGCGATTTCGGCGAAAGATTGAGCGCGGCGATTTGTTGAATCATCGGCCACGACAGATCCTCGCCGTCCCGAACAGCGCGGTAGCCGATGACGTTTGTGTCCATCCCGGTGCCGCTGTACGTCTTGCTGATTTCGTCGACGACCAGGACGTTGATTTCATCGAGCGGCAATCGGGGAAAGTAGTGCTCGTGCCGTTCGATCAGCTCCGGTTCGCGTTTCAAAATGTCGGCCGCTCGAATCGCGTGGAGTTCCGCGGTTTTGTCGAAACCGTCTTCCAGAATTGCGATGCCCGCCAGGATTTTCCCGGAATCGAATACGAGCTGCCCCATCTCGATCAGCATTTCTTTCATCTTTGGCGTAGCGACCGAATGAAACGTCGTGGCCGACGGCGTTTTGCCCATGCCGACCACCGCCATCTTCGTGAGGCCGCTTTGCACCGGGCCGGCGAAGCAGGTGTGAAGCTTAATGCGATTGATAAGCAGCACGCCGTCCGATTCAGACGCAAAGCGATCCATCCACACGTCACCGGTCGAAACGGCGCCAACCTTCACGACGTCCATCGACGCACGGATCGGCATGCCCATCGCCTCTTCGGTGAGGCCAAGCGACTCGATCATCTTCCGCTGGCCTTCGGCCGTACCGCCGTTATGGGAGCCCATTGCGGGGAACAAGAACGGTTGGGCTCCTTGGTCGCGGAACCAGTCGCCAGCGGCCCGCGTAATTTCGGCAATGTTGGCAATACCGCGGCTACCGGCCGTAATACCGACATCGCCCCGTGGCACTTTCAGGCCGAGGTTATCGAGCTGTTTGCGTACCGTGCCCGTGATATCCGCGAGCGGATTGGACACCAACATCTGATGAACGCGTAATAATCTCACAATTGCCCGTATATTTGAGGCTCAATATGGAAAACTGGGCCCCCGGCCGAGCCTACTCAGGTGCTTGTCCAAACGCCAAATTCAATTGTACTCATTCACGAGACGAAGTTTACTTTAACCGCCAAACGTCGTAATCCGCGATACGCCCCTTTTTTACACTGCTCGTCCCACACCAGATTTTGGATCGCAAAAACTCATTCTTTAGCCGTTGACAGCTTTCGGCCGCGAGCGGTAAGATCACCAGTTCCCCGTAAGTTCGTCAGATGAAGTATTGGCGAATTCGTCGGGAAATCGCGGTTTTTGGGCTGTTTGATAACTAGCGCCGGGGTCGGCTGAGGAAGTTCACAAGTGGCAACTTCAAAGGAAATTATTCGCATCCGCATGGAGGCGTACGATCACTCAGTGTTGGACCAGAGTGCGGCAGAGATCGTGGATACGGCCAAGCGCACGAATTCCGTTGTGCACGGTCCAATTCCGTTGCCGACTCGAATCGAGCGCTACACCGTTCTCCGCAGCCCGCACGTCGATAAAAAATCGCGGCAACAGTTTGAAATTCGCACGCACAAGCGGCTGATCGATATCGTTCAGGCAACGGCCAAGACGATCGAGGCGCTCAACAAGCTGAGCCTGCCAGCTGGCGTGGATATCAAAATCAAAGCAACAAGTGGCTGATAACGATTGCGGATTTGCGATTTCGGATTGCGGATTAATTCAAACAAATCCGCAATCCGAAATCCGCAATCCGAAATTGTGAGACGCAAACGAGATGATTGGATGACCAGCGGGTAAGCAGGGCAAAAGCCCATGTCTCCCGCCGGACAACTGACAAGGTACACTCCGATGGCAATTGGAATACTCGGCCGCAAGGTCGGGATGACTCAACTCTACAACGAGGCGGGCGAAGTCGTCCCGGTGACAGTCATCCAGGCTGGCCCTTGCGACGTGCTGCAGATTCGAACCGTCGAGCGCGACGGGTACGAAGCGGTCCAATTGGGATTTGTCGATAAGCCCCGCCGTCTCGCTGGGCGAAGTGTACGTGGTCATGTTGCCAAGCTCGAAAGCAAGCGCTCCAAGAAGCGTTCCTCCGGCGGGATCGAATTGCTCGCCAAGGCTGGCTGCGAACCCAAGCGTTTTGTCCGCGAAATTCGGGGCACTGCCGGCGAATTGGCCGTGGGCGGTAAGGTCAGTGTCGAGGCGCTCGCCAATGTGAAGTCGGTCGACGTCACCGCTACTTGCAAGGGCCGCGGTTTCTCCGGGGCGATTCGCCGTCACAATTTCTCCGGCCAGCGAGCCACGCACGGTGTGAAGAAATGCCATCGCGCTCTCGGCGGTACGGGCGCCAGCGCGTTCCCGAGTCGCGTCGTCAAAGGCAAGCGGATGCCTGGTCAGTACGGCAACGTCACAAAGACGGTCCGCAACCAGAAGATCGTGAAGGTCGACGCCGAAAACAATCTCGTGTTGATTTGCGGTGCGGTGCCCGGTCCGGTCGGTGGCTTCGTGGTCATCCGCGAAACGAATATGGTGAAATGAAAATAGCAGTTAGCTATTAGCTTTTAGCCCTGAGCTAAAGGCGATTGGCTAAGAGCTAACAACTAACAGCTAACAGCTTCACAACAATGCCCAAGCTCAACATACTCGATCGCAAAGGAAAGAAAGTGGGGACGTACAACGTCGAGCCCACCGATTTCGCTGAGCGCATCAACAAACAGTTGCTGCACGATGCCATCGTGATGTACCAAGCCAACCTGCGGCAAGGTTCACATCAAACGAAGTCGCGCGGCATGGTCGCCGGCTCGACCAAGAAAATGTATCGCCAAAAAGGCACGGGTAATGCCCGCGCTGGTCAGAAGCGGAGTGGTATTCGTCGTGGCGGCGGTCACATCCATCGCGTTCACGTGCGCGATTACTCGTATCGCTTGCCACGCAAGGCGCTGCAGCAAGCCACGCGGATGGCACTGGCCGCCAAGGTGCGTGATGACGAGTTGATTGTGATCGATGATTTCTCGATCACCGAAGCCCGCACTAAGGACATGGTCGCGATCCTGAAGCACCTCGACCACAAGCACGGCGAGTCGCTTCTCGTGGCGACGGATAAGCATGACGTCAACGTATTCCGCAGTGCTCGCAATATTGCGGGTGTGTCGGTGTCGCCTGCGGCCGATTTGAATGCGTTCAGCGTGCTTTCCTCGCGGAAGCTATTGGTCACTAAGGCCGCGCTGGATGCGCTGGTGGAGTCCGCCAAAAAGAACAAGCGCGAGGCGGCCGAGCCCGCTTCGAAAGCCTAAGCAGCCTCGTTCGATAGAGTTGAAATAAGAATATGCCACGTGCCGTACCACAAACGACGAAAATCGTGCTCGAGCCGCACCAGATCATTCTGCGGCCGCTCGTGACGGAAAAGGGTATGCACCGCTCGACGCGTAACAACGCTTATGCGTTCGAAGTTCATCGCCTTGCTACGAAGGGCGACGTGCGACGAGCCGTGCACGAATTGTTCAACGTGACGGTGCTGAGCGTGCACACGCAAACGCGCAAGGGTAAGCCGCGCCGCACGGGCCAGCAATTTGCTCGCACCCCGGCGTGGAAAAAGGCCATCGTAACGTTGGATAAAGAACACAGGATTGATTTCTTCTAGGAGTTAGCTGTTAGCCGTTAGCTATTAGCTTTTAGCCAAACAAGAATCTGGCTAAGAGCTAAGAGCTAATAGCTAAAAGCTCCAAAGTCATGGGTATCCGCAAATACAATCCGACCACGCCAGGCCGACGCGGCGCGACCGTCAGCGATTTCAAAGAGCTGACCAAGGGCGCAAAGCCGGAAAAGTCGCTGTTGCGCCCGAAGACCAAGACCGGTGGCCGCAACAATCAAGGCATTACCACGTCGCGCTTCCGTGGCGGCGGCCACAAGCGTCGCTTCCGCCTGATCGACTTTCGACGTAACAAGGACGGCATTTCGGCGAAGGTCGATTCGATCCAGTATGATCCGAATCGTTCGGCTCGCATCGCGTTGTTGAATTACGTCGACGGCGAAAAGCGCTACATCGTGGCGCCGCACGGCCTAAAGGCTGGCGACATGGTGATGAGTGGCGACGAAGCGCCGCCGAACGTCGGCAATTGTTTGCCGCTCACGAAGATTCCACTCGGCATGTCGATCCACAACATCGAGCTGCAGGCCGGCCGTGGCGGTACGCTTTGTCGCAGCGCTGGCACGAGCGCCACGCTGATGGCCCGTGAGGCCGGTTGGGCTCAGATCTCACTGCCCAGCGGCGAAATCCGCCGTATCCCTTCCGCTTGTCGCGCTACCATCGGCTCGACAAGTAACCCGGATCAGAGTGCGATCGTATGGGGCAAGGCCGGCCGCCGACGCTGGCTCGGTCGCAAACCGCATAACCGCGGCACGGCGATGAACCCGATCGACCATCCGCACGGTGGTGGCGAAGGTCGCACCAAGGGCGGCCGTCATCCTGTGAGCCCGACTGGCAAAAGCGCCAAGGGCGGCATGACGCGCGATCGTCGCAAGGCATCCAACAAAGCAATCGTTCGCCGCCGTCGCAGCCGGCGATACGGCGTACAGAAACTGATAACCAAGTAGTTAACACATGGGTCGTTCACTTAAAAAAGGTCCGTACGTCGACGCCAAGGTGTATGGCAAGGTCGACAAACTAAACCAGCAAGGCATCAAGGAACCGATCACCACGTGGGCCCGGGCCTGCATGATCATTCCTGAGTTCGTCGGCCACACGTTCATGGTTCATAACGGCAAGATGCACATGAAAGTGTTTATCACGGAAGATATGGTCGGCCACCGGCTCGGCGAATTCGCTCCGACGCGAAGCTTCCGCGGCCACGGCGGTAAGGCCAAGGCCGAATCCAAATCTGGCGGTGGCGGTGGAAAAGGTGGTTGATCTGCAGCGGAAGTCGTGAGACTTCCGCCTTGGGAGGATCGGAATTCTTACGAATTCCGCTACGACAATGGCATACACAGCAATTCACAGACACGCTCGAATCAGCGCCCGCAAGGTGCGTCCGCTGGCCGATTTAATTCGCGGCAAAGCAGTCGACGATGCACTCGCGATTCTGCGGTACCAGCCGCAGCGCGGCGCCCGCATGCTCGAGAAGCTCATTAAGAGCGCGCTTGGCAACGCGGAAGATTTGCGAGCTCCGAACGTCGGAGGATTGGTCGTGAAAGTCGCGCAAGTGGATGGCGGCCCGATGTTCAAGCGGATGCGACCCCGAGCCCGCGGCATGGCACACGTCGTCGCCCGCCGCAGCGCGCACATTCGAGTTACCGTCGAGTAAAAACCAAACAACAGTTTAGCGCCGACGGCAACGTCGGCATAAAAAGGCTTCGGCCAAACCGACGCGAATCGGAAAAAGACATATGGGTCAAAAGATCAATCCAGTCAGTTTTCGCACGGGCATCATGATCGGCTGGAAAAGCCGGTGGTACGCCTCCAAAAAGGAGTACTCTAGCCTGTTGCTCGAAGACCACAAGATTCGCAAGTACGTAACGCAAAAATACAAGTTTGCCGGTATTCCTAAGATCGAGATCGAGCGCACGCGCGACGAAGTGAAGGTCATCCTGCACGCCGCCCGACCGGGTGTGATCATCGGTCGCAAGGGTCAACAGGTCGATCAGCTGCAAGATGAATTGCAGAACCTGGTCGGCCGCCGGATCAACATCAAAATTGAAGAAATCACGCGGCCCGAGCTGCAAGCGCATCTCGTGGCCGAAGAAATCGCCGAACAGCTCGCCAAGCGAGCCAGTTTCCGCCGCACGCTGAAGCGGGCGTTGGAAACGACAATGGAAGCCGGCGCCAAAGGCATCAAGGTGCAGTTGGCAGGTCGGCTGGGCGGGGCAGAAATGGCCCGTTGCGAAAAGCAAGCGATGGGATCGATTCCGCTCAGCACATTGCGGGCAAAAATCGATTACGGTTTTGTGGAAGCCAGTACTGCTCAAGGCAATATTGGCGTCCAGGTGTGGATTAACCAAGGCATGTACGAGGACGAGACCGATGGCGCTGATGCCCAAACGGGTGAAGCACCGAAAAAGCCAAAGAGGGCGTATAAAAGGTAACGCTACGCGCGGCCAGCGCGTCGTCTTTGGTGAGTTCGGATTGCAGGCAATGGAAGGTGGCTGGGTTAGCGCCCAGACGATCGAAGCCGGACGTATTGCGGCTACGCAATACATTCGCGGCGAAGGGCGGCTCTACGTCCGTGTGTTCCCGCACCGGTCGGTGACCTCCATTCCGCTCGAAACCCGCATGGGTAAGGGCAAGGGGGAGCCTGAATACTGGGCGGCCGTCGTCCGACCGGGCACGGTGCTGTATGAGTTGGGTGGCGTGGCCGAGGCCGCTGCAAAAATTTGCTTGGCGCGCCTCGCACACAAAATGCCGATCCGCGTCCGCATGGTACGACGACAAGGTTAGAAACATAAAGCCGCGACCGCCGGTCGCAGAATTTAGCAATGGCCAAGATCACTGAACTACGCGACATGAGCGACGAGCAACTTGGGTTAACGCTCAAGGAAGCCAACGAGAACTTGTTCCGTCTGCGCATCAAACAGCAAACGGAAAAGCTCGATGCGCCGAGTGAGCTCCGTCGCAATCGTCGCCTGGTAGCACGCATCAAAACACTCCAAACGCAGCGCGAAAAGAAAACCGCCGCAGTTAAGTAATAGCGGATAGCTGGAAGTCCATTCAAATGCCCAAACGACAAGTCATCGGCGTGGTCAAAAGCGACAAGATGAACAAGACGCGCCGCGTGGAAATCGAACGTCTTGTACAGCACAAGCACTATGGCAAGTTCATGCGCCGTCGCACGGTGTGCCACGTTCACGACGAAAACAACGAGTCGCACGAAGGCGACACGGTGGAAATCATCGAAGCGCCGCCGCGGTCGAAGATGAAGCGCTGGGATCTGCTGCGGATCGTCGAGCGGTCGCAACAAGTGGATATCGCCGCGATGCGTGCCGCCGCAGACATCAAGCATGCCGAGACGGGCGAAACAAAATAGGAATGAGCTACAAGCTGTTAGCTATTAGCTGTTAGCCAGACCACGGCGACAGCTGCTTGGCTAATAGCTGAAGGCTATAGGCTTTTTAATATGATTCAAATGCAGTCCAGATTGAACGTCGCCGACAACACGGGTGCCAAGGAAGTGATGTGCATCAAGGTGTTGGGCGGTAGCCGCCGCCGTGTGGCCGGGTTGGGCGATGTCATTATCTGCAGCGTCAAACACACCCTGCCGACAAGTGAAGTCAAGAAAAAGGCCGTCGTCCGAGCCGTGATCGTGCGAACCAGAAAGCCCACGCGTCGCCCCGACGGCAGCTACGTACGGTTTGATTCGAATGCCGTCGTATTAATCGATAACGACCGGAACCCACGCGGCACGCGCATCTTCGGCGCCGTGGCCCGTGAGCTCCGCGACCGCAAATTCATGAAGATCGTTAGCCTGGCTAGCGAGGTGGTATAAGCGCAATGTTGATTCGTACCGGTGATACTGTCGAAGTAATTGCGGGCAACGATAGTGGCCGCAAGAGTCGCGTGATCAAAGTCGATCGCGAGACGGGCAAAGCGATTGTCGAAGGCGTCAATGGCGTCAAGAAGCACATTCGCCGCAGCCAAAAGTATCCGCAAGGCGGCGTACTTAAGAAAGACATGCCCATTCAACTGTCGAACTTGCAATACGTTTGCCCGTCATGCAACGCGACGGCCCGCTTGGGTGCGCGCTTCCTGGATAACGGCAGCAAAGAACGGTTCTGCAAGAAGTGCGGCGCGAGTGCCGGCGAAATCGCTCCGGCGAAGAAAGCTCATGCCCACGCCGCAACCGGAAAATCCCCAATGCCTGCGAAGGCAGCCAGCAAAAAATAACAAACGACTCCGTCGTTAAATAGCATCCACGACCATGGCCAAGAAAAAAGAAAAAGTTGAACAGAGTTCGGGATCTCCGCCGCCAACTCCTCGTTTGCAAACGCTCTACGAAGAAGAGATCGTTCCGCAACTGAAGGAAAAGCTTAAGCGCGAGAATCGCCTGGCGCTTCCGCGGCTCGAGAAGATCGTCGTCAGCATGGGTGTCGGTAGCGCCACCCAGGATAAGAAGCACGTCGACGACGCCACGGCCGCCATGGCCGACTTAACCGGCCAAAAGCCGGTCCGCTGCAAGTCGCGCAAGAGCATTGCATCCTTCCGCTTACGCGAAGGCTTAGATATCGGCTGCAAAGTTACGCTCCGCCGCGCTCGCATGTACGAATTCTTGGACCGCTTAATCTCGCTCGCACTTCCCCGCGTACGTGACTTTCGCGGCCTGAATCCGGATGCGCTCGACGGACACGGCAACTATAGCCTCGGCCTCAGCGAACAGCTCGTATTCCCGGAGCTTAATCCAGACAAGTACATCCGCGTGCAGGGCATGAACATTACGATTTGCACCAAGTCCAGCTCAGACGATGAGACACGTGACTTGCTCAAAGCGTTTGGCTTGCCCTTCCGCCGTGATGACACACAACCCTAACCAATTCCTACAGGACCGAACTCGGTGGCCAGTAAATCAAAAATTGCCAAGGCGAAGCGTCAGCCGAAATTTAGCACGCGGCGTGAAAATCGTTGCAAGCTGTGCGGCCGGCCGCGAGCCGTGTATCAAAAGTTTGGGATCTGCCGCATTTGCTTCCGCAAGTTGGCGGATCAAGGCTTGATTCCTGGCGTACGTAACGCGAGTTGGTAGTGAATGAGGTGTCAGATGTCAGGTGTCGGGCGTCAGATTCCCCGACTTGGCATGTGACACCAAAACCCTGACACCTGACACCCAGTACCTGACACCTAGCTATGATGACCGACCCGATTGCCGATATGCTCACTTGCATTCGCAATGCCGTGCGAATTGAGCGCCCCCGTGTCGCGATGCCACTTTCCAAAGTGAAGCGCGGTTTGGCTGAGGTGCTCAAGCGAGAGGGCTATATCTGGGATTGGACCGAAGAGCAGCAAGATGGCGCTCCGAACAAACACTTGGCGATTGACCTGAAGTATGGCCCGAACGGCGAGCGCGTGATTCGGCATATCCGCCGGGTCAGCAAACCGGGCAAACGCGTGTACAGCCCGGCCGATCGTCTTCGTCCGGTCCTTAATGGTTTAGGAATTTGCATCATCAGCACAAGCCGCGGCGTGATCAGCGATCGCGAAGCGCGGCAACGTAACCTCGGCGGCGAAGTGCTGTGCGAAGTTTGGTGAGATAGGAGCTATTGGCATTTAGCTGTTACCTGTTAGCCAGAAGGGCGAACAGTTGTTTGGCTAAAAGCTAGTAACTAACACCTAAGAGCTAAATATCATGTCTCGTATCGGTAAAAAACCTGTCACCGTGCCCAGCGGTGTGAAAGTCAGCGTCGCCAATCGTGCGATCATCGTTGAAGGCAAACTCGGTAAGCTTACGTACACTCATCGCCCCGAGATCAAGGTGGCGGTCGAGAGCGACGGCAAAAGCGTCGTCTGCACGCGTGATTCTGAAGAGCGTGAAACCCGCGCTTATCATGGTCTGACGCGCGCCCTCATCGACAACATGATGGTCGGCGTTTCGAATGGCTACGAAAAGAAGCTCGAAATCCAGGGTGTCGGTTACCTCGGCGCGATTGCCGGCAAGGTATTGCAACTCCGTGTCGGCTTCGCCAACGAAGTGCACAAAAAAATTCCAGATGGCCTGACGGTCACGTGCCCGGATCAAACGCATATCGTGATCAAAGGCACCGATAAGCAACAGGTCGGCCAGTTCGCGGCCGAAGTGCGAGCCGTACGCAAGCCGGAGCCTTATAAAGGCAAAGGAATTCGGTACGAGGGTGAACAAGTCCGCCGCAAGGCTGGCAAGACGGCAACGTAAAAATCAACTACTATCATGGAACATTCCAAAACACTTGTTCGACTTCGCCAGCGCCGCGCGTTTCGCGTTCGCAAGCGCGTGCGCGGCACCACGGAGCGGCCGCGTTTGAGCGTTATCCGCAGTCACAAACATATCGCGGTCCAAGTGATCGACGACGAAACGGGCAAAACGCTGGTCGCTGCTTCGACGCAAGACAAGAAATTGTCTGGCAAGATCAAGCGCGGCGGTAATGCTACGGCGGCCCAGGAAGTCGGCAAAGCCATCGCTGAACGGGCAATTGCCGCCGGCATCAAGGCCGTTTGCTTCGATCGTGGACCCTATCGCTATCACGGTCGCGTGGCTGCTTTGGCCAACGCGGCGCGCGAGGGCGGATTGAGCTTTTAGTTTTAGCGAGATTAACTTATGTCGGCTGGTACCAGCGAACAAACCGAACGCAGTGAACGAGGCCCACGCAACGACCGCGGTGGTGGTGGTGGCGGCCGTGGTCGAGGCGGCCGTGGCCGCGGTGATCGCGGTGATCGTCACGAGCGCGTCGAAGGCGAGCTCTCCGAAACCATCGTCAAAATCAAGCGTTGTGCCGCCGTCGTGAAGGGCGGTCGTCGCTTCAGCTTCGCCGCGATGGTTGTCGTCGGCGATGGCAAAGGCAAAGTCGGCTGGGGCTACGGCAAAGCCAACGAGGTGCCGCCCAGCGTCGAAAAAGCCCGCAAGGAAGGCATGCGCAGCCTGGTCACCGTCACGCTCGACGGAAAGACGATTTCGCACGTCGTCGAAGGTCGCTACGGTGCTGCCCACGTCATTATGCTTCCCGCCTCGCCTGGTGCCGGCGTAATCGCCGGCTCGGCGGTGCGGGCGGTTTGCGAGGCGGCAGGGATCCACGATATTCTCACCAAGAGCTTCGGCTCTAATAACCCGATCGCGCTCGTCAAGGCAACATTTGACGCACTGAAGCAGCTGCGTCCCAAAGCCGACGTCGAACGCTTACGGCAGGTCACATTGTCATGAACCTCAACGATATCCATCGCGGCGTCCAAACGGCGAAGCCACGCAAGCGGCTTGGCCGCGGCATTGGCTCCGGCCAAGGCAAAACGGCTGGTCGCGGTCACAAGGGCCAGTGGTCGCACAACGGCGTGTCATTTTCGCCCGTTTTTCAAGGCGGTACCCAGCCGCTCGTGCGCCGCATTCCCAAGCGCGGCTTCACCAACAGTTGGGCGAAGACCGTGGTCGTGGTGAATCTGGACGACTTGGAGAAGAACTTTAAGGCCGGCGATCATGTGACTCCCGAGTCGCTCGGCGCCGCACACCTGGTTGGCGGCATCTTCGACCAGGTCAAAATCCTGGGCGATGGCGAGCTCAAGAAAAAGCTCAAGATCTCCGCGCATAAATTCAGCAAAACCGCGTCGGAAAAAATCGCAGCCGCCGGTGGCGAAGCCATCGTACTGCCGGGTCCGAAGCCGGTTGTCAAAGTAAAGCGCTCCGAAAAGAAAACGAAGTAATCGCCAGGGTCGATAGCGAGTCGACATCACACCCATAATGGCCAATCTCTGACGCCAAGGACGGGTACGCATTATGTGGGAAAAAATCGCCTTACTTTGGAAAATTCCCGAGCTCCGCACCAAGATCGGGCTCACCCTCTTGATGCTCGCAATTTATCGCGTGGGCTTCCAGATCGAGGTGCCGATTCTCGATCATGCGAAAGTGCAAGCTCTCAGCAGCCAGCACGGCGGCGTCGGCGACATGCTTGAAGCTGTCGCTATGCTCAGCGCCAGTCAGCTGCGTGGCGTCACGATCTTCGGTCTCGGCATTATGCCGTATATCTCGGCCTCGATTATTTTCCAACTGCTCGGCAGCGTTTATCCGCCGCTCGAACAGCTGCAAAAGGAGGGGCAAGCCGGCCAAAAGAAAATCAACGAGTATACGCGCTACGCCACATTCTTCCTATGTATCATACAAAGCTGGTTCTATTTGGCATCTTATGTCGAAGCGCAAGGCCTCGTTGCGCCCGCATTTGCCAATAGCGCGGGTGGCATCATTTGGTATTGGAAAATTGCAACCGTGCTCACTATGACCGCCGGTACCATCTTCTTGATGTGGCTGGGCGAGCAAATCGATGAGTTCGGCATTGGCAACGGCATCAGTCTGTTGATCATGGCCGGCATTCTCGCTCGCATGCCTTATGCGGGTTACCAGCTGTTGCAACAGGCGTCGCTGGATATCAGCAGCGCCGGCGGCAAGCTCGGTATTCAAGGGTTGATCATTCTCGCCGTGGTGTTCGTGGCGGTTGTCACGGGGGTCGTATATATCACTCTCGGCCAGCGGCGCATCACGATGCAAAGTGCCAAGCACGTTCGTGGCCGGCGCGTCTTTGGCGGCACTAAGAACTACATGCCGCTCATGGTCAATCAGGCCGGCGTCATGCCGATTATTTTCGCCAGCAGTCTCTTGATGTTCCCCATGATCATCTTCACTAACCTCGCGAATCTCGCTCCGACGGATGGTTGGTGGGGCGCAACGGTCCACTTTCTCGCGAACATTTTTGGCCGTGATCGTGGCTACGTGTACAACGTCATGTACTTGGTGCTGATCTACTTTTTCTGTTATTTCTGGACCGCCATCACGTTTAACCCGAAGGACATGGCGGATAATCTCAAGAACTTCGGTTCATTCATTCTAGGATACCGGCCCGGAAAACGAACCGCCGACTATCTTGAAAAGGTGATGGTCCGCATTACCTACGTGGGCGCCGGATTTTTGGCCCTCGTTGCGATCATCCCCACGATCATTTCCAATTCGCTGGGCGTCGATTACACCATCGCGAGCTTTTATGGTGGCACCAGTTTGCTCATCGCGGTGAGCGTCGCGTTCGACCTGGTTCAGAAGATCGATAGCCATCTCGTCATGCGAAATTACACCGGTCTGCTCGAAGCGTAACACCGCGGAGGTAGACGCACGGAAGTCAGAATGGAATCTGCGAGCTTCGCGCTCCGGCATGCTCCTTACGAAAATCGGCACCTCACATCATGGCGACGGCGCCCGACACCCTGACTTCCGACCCCAGGCATCTCTCAGCTCCCATGCGCATCGTCTTCCTTGGTGCACCCGGCGCGGGGAAAGGGACTCAGGCCCAACGGCTCAAGGAACATCTTCATGTCGCTCACCTGTCGACTGGCGAAATGCTCCGCAACGCGCACGAGGCAGGCACGCCACTCGGTCAGGAAGCCGCCTGCTACATGAACAGCGGCCAACTCGTGCCCGATGACATCGTCGTCGGCATCGTGGTCGATCGTCTGACGGAAAAAGACTGCGAGCGGGGCTGTCTGTTCGATGGCTTCCCCCGCACTGTTCCACAGGCCGAAGTGCTCGATCGCCTGCTCGCCGAGCGACAAATTCCGCTCAAACTTGTCATCGCGCTCGAGGTTCCCGAATCGCAGCTCATCGAGCGTTTGTTGTTGCGCGGCCGGACCGATGACGATCCGGACACGATCCGAGAGAGGTTCCGCCAATATCACCGGTTAACGCAGCCCTTGTTGGATTACTACGGCGGGCGCGGCGTGCTGCGGCAAATCACCGCGGATGGCACACCGGACGAAGTGTTTGCGAAAATCCTCGGCGTTTTGGATGCGGTCCGCTGAAGTTCGCCCGCCGCCGCCTCGTTTGATAGAATTACGGAACGCCAGATCTAACCCTCGCTACGTCATCGTGATCCAACTTAAATCAGAACGCGAAATTGCGCTCATGCGCCAGGCAGGTATCTGCGTTTGGCAAGCGCATCAGTTGGTCGCACAGATGGTCGCCCCGGGCGTAACCACAGCGGAGATTGATGCGGTCATCGACGAGCACTTCCGCCACTGCGGCGCGGAACCATTGTTCAAAGACTATCCGCACCAAAACCAGGGAGGGCCCGCGTTTCCCGCGGCCACCTGCACCAGCGTTAATGAAGAAGTGGTGCACGGCATCCCAACGCATCGTCAGCTCGTTGAGGGGGACGTCGTAAGCGTCGACACCGGTTGTCGCGTCAACGGTTGGTGCGGCGACTCCGCCATGACGTACCCGGCCGGTCCCATCGCTCCCGCCGTGCAAAAACTGCTCGATGTGACCAAGGGCACGCTCGAGATGGCGTTCGAACTCATGCACACCAAAACACGCTGGAGCCAGATCGCTCGCGAAATGGCGCAGTACGTCCGCGACAACGGTTTTTCCACGGTCGAATGCTTCGTCGGCCACGGTATCGGCCGCCAAATGCACGAAGAGCCGCAAGTGCCGAACTTCCTCAGCCGTTCGCTACGCGGCAGTGGCGACTTCCACATCGAGCCGGGGCTCGTCATCGCCGTCGAGCCAATGGTAAACATGGGTACGAAACGCGTGAAAATGATGCGCGATCATTGGACCCAATCGACGCTGGACCGCAAACCGAGCGCCCATTTCGAGCATACGATCGCCGTCACAAAAGATGGTCCCTGGCTTCTGACCGCCGCGCCAACGCCGGAGGAGGTCGCAAACCTACCGTGGGAAGCGTCCGCATCCAAGCCGGTAAGCACGAGAAGCTAAGCTCCGAGTCAGCAAACCCCATTATTTCCAGGGGCTTTCGCCAAGCGTAGGCGGCTGTCCTGGAAGTTCGAAAAGTCCAAAAATTCAGCCCTTGAACTAACCGCCTGTGAAGGCTTATATTCAAGCGTTTCCCGCCATTCTAAATAAAGTTGCGGGGTTTCGGCCCTCTCTCTGGGGCCAGTTGGGTGGAGCGATGAAAGTTAAAGCCAGCGTTAAGCGAATTTGTGATAAGTGCAAAGTGGTGCGCCGCCGCGGCATTGTGTATGTCGTCTGCAGTAACCCACGGCACAAGCAACGGCAAGGCTAGTTGCCGCGCTGAAGCGAATCGAACGAACGCGTTTGCAGGAAGAATTCGGAGCCAGTTATGCCACGTTTGTTGGGTGTTGATATCCCTAGCGACCGCCCCACGGTCATCTCGTTGACGTACCTCTACGGCGTCGGCCCGAAGACGGCTCGCGAGCTCTGCCACAAAGCCGGTGTCAATCCGCAGGCCCACGCCCGCGAACTCGGCGAGGATGAAGTCGCCCGCATCGCCGCGCTGCTGGACAAAGACTACACCGTCGAAGGTCAGCTCCGCCGCAAAATCAATCAAGACATTCAGCGCCTCAAGGATATCACGTGTTACCGTGGGGTCCGCCACCGTCGCGGCCTTCCGGTTCGTGGCCAGCGCACCCGCACCAACGCCCGCACGCGTAAAGGCCCGAAGAAAACCGTGGCCGGTAAGAAGGGCGTCAAAGATCTCCGTTAATCAATTCACTTGCATTTTCAATACACCGCTTGCCGTTTAGCGCACAACCAAAAACAAGACCGATACAGTTCCTATGGCAACGCCTCCAGCAGCATCCGCAGCGCCCGCATCCAAAGCAAAGAAGAAAGCACGTCGCAACGTGTCTGTAGGCATCGCCTTCATTCAAGCGACGTTCAATAACACTACCGTCACAATCACCGATACGAAGGGCGATACGCTCTGCTGGGCCAGCGCCGGCACTACCGGATTCAAAGGTAGCCGCAAGAGCACGCCGTTTGCCGGCCAAATGGCTGCGCAGCAGGCTGCCGACAAAGCCAAGAAGTACGGCGTCAAGGAAGTTGAAGTGAAGGTCAAGGGCCCGGGAAGCGGCCGCGAAAGCGCCATTACCGCGCTCGAAGCTGCTGGCCTCAAGGTGAAATCCATCGAAGACATCACGCCGCTGCCGCACAACGGTTGCCGGCCTCGCAAGAAACGCCGCGTCTAAAAGCGCCTTCACGTCGCACACAAATAACAACCACCGCAAAGACCCATGGCACGATATACCGGACCCGTTTGTCGCCTCTGCCGTCGCGACGGACTCAAGCTGTTCCTCAAAGGCTCGCGCTGCGATTCGCCGAAATGTGCGATCGAGCGTCGCGATAATCCTCCTGGCATGCATCAGCAGCGCCGCGGCAAGCTTACGGATTACGGCATCCACCTGCGCGAAAAGCAAAAGGTCAAGCACTACTATGGTGTGCTCGAACGGCAATTCCGCAAATACTTCCACCAGGCCGTGAAGGGTAAAGGCAACACGGGCGATGCGCTCATGGTCATACTTGAGCGTCGCTTAGATAATGTCGTCCATCGCCTTGGCTTCGGCCAAAGCCGCGCTCAAGCTCGGCAAGTAATCCGCCACGGCCATATCACAGTGAATGGCCACCGCGTGACGATTCCAAGCTACCAGGTTCGCATTGGCGATGTGATTCGCGTCAACAATCGCGCCAAGAGCCTCGACCTTGTTCGCGGCGCACTGGCGGAATCCAGCCGTGACGTCCCCGATTTTTTATCCCGCAACGATTCGCAAATTCCAGAAGGTGTCGTTGGCCGCTTGCCCGCCGCCGATGACGTCTCCATCCCCATCCAGACCCAACTGATCGTTGAGCTTTGCTCGCGATAAATCGAACGGCGTGCCAAGCCCGATTTTCGTCGATCGATTCGGCGATTTTCGTTCGTCGTTCACCAGCATACACACAGCATCCAACAACGGAGATTTCCAATGCATATCCGATGGCGCGGACTTGAGCTGCCCAGCGCAGTAACCTGCGACGCGGCTTCCCTGACCTCGACCTACGGCAAGTTCATTGCCGAGCCGTTCGAACGCGGCTTCGGCTCGACGATCGGTAACGGCTTGCGTCGCGTGCTCCTCTCCAGCTTGGAAGGCAGTGCCGTCACGCAGATCAAGGTCCACAACGCGCAGCACGAATTCACCACGATCAAGGGCGTCCTGGAAGACGTCACCGATATCGTCCTGAACGTGAAGTCGATCGTCGTCAAGAACCACAGTGAAACGACTCGCGTCGTGCGCGTCGAAAAGAACACGGCTGGTCCGATCCTCGCGTCCGATATCGAAACCGATGAAGCGATCGAAATCCTCAACCCCGATCATCTCGTCGCGACGCTGACGGATAACGTGCCGTTCGTCATGGAAATGGTCGTCGAAAACGGCCGCGGCTACGTTCCCTCGACTGAGCACGGGGCGAACATCCAGGAAATCGGCATTATTCCGATCGACGCGGTCTACAGTCCGGTCGTCCGCGTTCGCTACGGCATCGAAGAAACGCGCGTCGGTCAGAAGACGAACTACGACAAGCTCACGCTCGAGATTTGGACCAACGGCTCGATCGCTCCGGAAATGGCACTTGTCGAGGCCGCCAAAATCCTCCGCAAGCACCTCAATCCGTTCGTTCAGTACACCGAGCTCGGCCCGCAGGTTCGCTCGCCTGCTCGCGATACCATAGTCACCATGGATGCCGGCCTCGAGTCGAAGCTCGCCTTGAGCCTTGCTGATTTGAATCTTTCGGTGCGAGCTGGCAATTGCCTTGAATCGGAAAACATCATGACAGTTCGCGACCTGGTCACGCGGACCGAAGATCAGTTGTTGGAAGTTCGCAACTTCGGCGAAACCACGCTCACCGAAGTTCGCAACAAGCTTCGCGAACTTGGCCTGCACCTCGGCATGCGTCTCCCCGCCACGCCGGCCGGTATTTTGTAACAATCGAATCACAAAAGCACTCCCTGCCGCTTACGGCTTGCCGTGCTGTTAAGAACTTAACGGTGTTATCATGCGTCATCGAAAAAAGGGCCGAAAGCTCGGCCGTAGCCCCAAGCATCAACGAGCGCTGCTCAAAAGCCTCGCTAGCGCACTCTTCCTGACTGAGCGCGATGCCGAACACGACGAGAACAAGCCCAAGGTTAAGGGCCGCATGATCACCACGATCTCGAAGGCGAAGGAAGTCCGCCCGCTTGTGGAGAAGTGCATCACGGTGGCCCGGCGCGGTCTCGTCGCCGAGGACTCGGCGAATGAATTCGATTCCAATGCCGATCGTGGCAGCGATGCTTGGAAGACTTGGCGCAAGAGCGATCGCTGGGCTAAATGGAATCAGGCGATCGCCCCCTCGGTGGCCGCTCGCCGCCGCTGCCTGCAACTGCTGGGCAACAAGCAGGCCGTCCGCGTGCTGTTCGCCGAAGTCGCCCCGCGCTTCGCCGATCGCCCAGGTGGGTACACCCGCATCCTGCGCTTGGCGAAGCCCCGCCTTGGCGATGCTGGCATCCGCGCGGTGATCGAGTTCGTTGGCGTCCGCGACCGCGTGGCAGAACGCAGCGTCCGACCCACGTTCGAAGGCGAGCCAAAGCCTGAAGGCGCGCCGAAAAAGAAGAAGCCCGCGGCCGCCGCCACGAAGTAATTCTGCTAGCACTACGCTGACGACGCGTTGACCGCCGTCGCGCGCTTGTCTATCCTTCGCGGCCCGTTCCAAAGAACGGTCAGCTCGTCTTGGCTGCGCGCTCGATCGCGCCGCCGTCGTCCGGTTGCCGCCTTAATGAAAACCGCTCACTATGTCGGCGCTGCGTTGCTGCTTCTCGCCTCGTGCGCCAGCGGTTGCCGATTGCTCTCCGCCGATCACCCGATGCTGCACGGGCAATCGCCACTCAAGCCAGCGCCGTCATCGCCCGACAGCGTGACCATGGAAATCATCTGGGCTCGCTTCCCGGCGAACGACCCCGTGCTGGACGATGCGTCTTGGCGTTCGATCGACGAGACGCAAATCGACCCCGCCGTCCGTCGTGAGCTGGTGAACAACGGAATTCGCGCCGGCGTCGTCTCCGGGTCCGTGCCGCCTGCGATCGACAAAGTCTTACATCAAGGCCCTCCTGCTGATGCTCCGACCGTCGAATCGGTCACCGGTTCAAATGCCAGCAGCGCCAAGAAGTCTCAAACTGCCGAGCTGCTCACCGAACCCATCATTCATGGCCGCACGCGGCGCCTCCGCCGCAATGAGAAGTTTGAAATCCAAGCTTCCGAACCGTATCCGAGCATGCTGCTCCTCCAACCGATTAACAACGGCACGGAGCTAACCGGCCATATCTTCGAGCAGGCCGACGCCATTTACTCCCTCCGAGTCGACCCGCGGCCGGATCGCACGGTGACGGTCGAGCTCACGCCGGAAATCAATCATGGTACGCCGCGCCTCCGCTATACGGGTGGCGACGACGGAGTCCTTCGCCAGGCCTCCTTAAAGGAGCGCGAGGTCTTCGACCGTCTCCGAATGTCGGTCAAACTTGCTCCGGGTGAAATGCTCGTGCTCATGAGCATGCCCGAAGCCGGCAGCCTCCTTGGCCACTATTTCCACACCGTCGACACGGCAGACGGCCCACAGCAAAAGCTGATTCTCATTCGCCTCGCCGAAGTTCCGCAAAACGACGCCTTTGCGGATACCGGGAAGCCTTAGTTTAGACCAGTTCGCTACCCTCCCCGCGCTGGCCTCGACCCGTTAAAATGCGGATTCCATTGATAATCGACTGCCGCCGGCTTTTGCCGCAGGCTTCCCATAGAAGGAGTGCATCATGCCCCTCGTTCCCATGCGTTTGCTGCTCGATCATGCCGCCGAAAACGACTACGGTCTCGCGGCCTTCAACGTTAACAACATGGAGCAGATCCAAGCGATCATGGAAGCCGCCCGCGAAACCGACTCGCCGGTTATCGTGCAGGCCTCGCGCGGTGCGCGCTCGTATTCACAGGATAACTATCTCAAGCACCTCATGCTGGCCGCGGCCGAACTCTATCCCGAGATTCCCGTCTGCATGCACCAGGATCACGGCAACAGCCCCGCCACCTGCAAAAGTGCGATCGACAACAACTTCACCTCGGTGATGATGGACGGCTCGCTCAAGGAAGATGGCAAGACGCCGGCCGACTTCGATTACAACGTCAAAGTCACACGCCAGGTTTGCGACGAAGCTCACGCCCGCGGCGTCTCGGTCGAGGGTGAGCTCGGTTGCCTCGGCTCGCTCGAATCGGGCCACGGCGAAAAGGAAGATGGCCACGGCGCCGAAGGCGTGCTCTCGCACGACCAGCTTCTCACAGATCCCGATGAAGCCGAACGCTTCGTCGCCGAAACGGGCGTCGACGCACTCGCCGTCGCCATCGGCACCAGTCACGGCGCCTACAAGTTCACGCGCAAACCGACGGGCGAAGTGCTCGCGATGGACCGTATCGAAGAAATCCATCGTCGCCTGCCGAACTGCCACCTCGTAATGCACGGCTCAAGCAGTGTGCCGCAAGACTTGCAAGATGTTATCAATAAGTTCGGCGGCAAGCTGAAGCAAACCTGGGGCGTGCCAGTCGAAGAAATTCAGCGCGGCATCAAGCACGGCGTTCGCAAGGTGAATGTCGACACGGACAATCGCCTCGCCATCACGGGCGCGATCCGTAAAGTTTTCGCCGAGTCGCCCGAAAAGTTCGACCCGCGCGATTACCTCAAGCCCGCTCGCGACGCCATGAAGAAAGTCTGCATCGCCCGCATGACCGCGTTCGGACAGGCTGGCCAGGCTCGCAAAATCAAGCCGGTCTCCTGCAAAGAGTTCGTCAGCTTCTACGCAATGGTGTAGTGGCCCATTCGATGCTGCCGCTTGCGGTTTAGCTAGCCTGCCGATGCTTTCCAAGCGTCACGACGGCATTTGGACTCAGCATTTCTCAAAACTTCCCCCGAAACCCCGCGATTCCCGCGGGGTTTTATCGTTTGGAAGCTTCACCGATGGGCAAAAACCAGATCAGGCCGACCTCATCATCTCCTGTTGCGAATTGAATTTGGCTGCTATCAGCCCTCTCGCAACCCTCACATCGGAAAGGTGAAAAATTAATGCGGTATTTACTAGGTAGTTTTGTGCTCGCTACCGCCGGTTTGTTGACCATGTCTGTCATGGCCGCAGATTCCGACAGCAGCGATGCGAAGAAAGGCGACGACGGCGCCGCCCGCGCCGAAATACGCGAAAAAATCATCAAAGAGTTTGACAAAAACGGCGACGGCAAACTAAGCGACGACGAACGCCAGGAAGCCCGCCAAAAAATGCGTGAGCTCATGGAGCGACGCCATCGTGAGAGAGGTGACGATGGCGATCGTGATGAGCATCCGCGTCATAAGGAAAAGGAAGATGGCGATGATCACGGCGGGCATGACCGCGATGGTCATCATCCAGACGGTCATCACGATGGCCAAGGTCCTGATGGCCACCACGACGGCCACGGTGCCGATGGTCGCCACGATGGCCCGCCGAAAATGCCGAAGCCCGAAGAATTGTTCGCCAAATTCGATAAGGATGGCGACGGCAAGCTGAGCAAAGAAGAGTTCATGGCCCTCGCCGACTTCGTGCACGAACACATGCCGCCACCGCCACCCCGTGGTCCACGTTTCGCTGGCGAACGTGGTCCAGGTTCCGAAGGCATGCCCCGCGGGCATTTTGAAGGGCACTTCGAAGGTCGGCTAGAAGGTCGCTTCATTGAAGGCAACGTCGGGCCCGAAGGTCCGCCGCCGCGCTGGCGCGATGGCGATGGCCCAGGCCGCCGCTTCCAACGTCCCGATGGTCCGCGGCGTGATCGCGACGGTGACGACGACGGCCCAGAAGCTCGCCGCCGCCCCGGCCCACCCGGTGGTGGTCCTGGTGCCGATGGAGATGGCCCGCCGCGTTGGCATCGCTCCTTTGAACGCGATGGCCACCGTGGTCCGCCGTCCGCTAAAGGAGAGGACGACGACGATGACCGCCGTCCTCCACGCCGCGATCGTAGCGATGACGATCACGCTGAAAAAGATACTGCCGTAACGGCTATTTAGTCTCTCTCGTTAGCGCCCGGCCCCGTGTGTTTCTATCCCAGCCAAGCACGGGGCCGGGTAGCTTTTTTAGGTGCGGTTGTACCAATTGAGCGCGTCACACCGCCCTTCAACGAGCGGGTCCGGTTCGCAGGAGCCTGCTAAAGCCGGCTCCGCAGCGTTTCGGCATAAGTGCCGCATTTTGTTGCCGCTCCCGTTTCCCGTATCTATACTGGAAATCTAGGGGTGTGGCGCACGGCGCGCCTCTCTTCCGCGCGATTCTGGGATTTTCATGCGTCGATTTGCGTATAAACTATTGGCCAGTTTGGCTTTGATCGCAATAGCCTTTTGCGGCTGCGCAACCTCTTCATTCGCAGCGCCGCCAACCGAACGGCCGCTCGCCCCCGGCGTGCTAACCACGATCCCACCCAGCCTTGAGCCGGATGACACCGTCAGCACGCACGATGTGATCGAACTAAAGGCAAATCCGGATCTGAACTGGAAGCCCGAGTTCATGGCCGCAAACGAAACGCTCGCCGGCATGGCGAGCCAGGTAAAGTTTCGCCGCGATATCTATTGCCTCGAGTTTTCTTTCAAGCCGCTTCGTATGATCGAGGCGGATATCCCGACGACTTCCGGCGCCACGGAGCATAAACTCGTCTACTATTTGGTCTATCGCATTCGGAACACGGGCCAAATCATTAAGCCCGTTGAGGGCAAGGATGGCGTCTACAGCACCGAGCCCGGCAAGGGTGGCCCAGTCCGATTCTTGCCGCAATTTGTTATGGAGTCGGAAGACCGTCAGCCGAACGGCAAGTCGGTCGGAAAGCAGTATCTCGACCGCGTAATCCCGGCCGCAGATGCTGCGATCGCCGTCCGCGAAAAAATCGGCCAGCCGATCCTCAATACGGTCGAAATCGCCGAACAGCCAATCCCGGTGAGCGACGGTCGCATTGCGCACGACGTGTGGGGCGTCGCCACTTGGGTCGACGTTGATCCGCGCATCGACTTCTTCACGATCCTGGTCGGCGGCCTCACGAACGCCTACCGCTGGACCGATAACCCCGCCGCCTTCCACGTCGGCGATACGCCCGGCCGCGGTCGCCGCTTCACGCGCAAAATGTTGCAGCTGAATTTCTGGCGCCCCGGCGACGAATTGCAGCCCAACGAACGCGAATTCCGATATGGTCCGCCACTCGGAAAGGGCGACCTGTACGGGGTTTCCGACGGGGTTGCCTACCGCTGGATCTACCGGTAGGATGGACGGGCTCCAGGTTAGGCCATCTCAATTTTTGTCCCGCCGCGGTCGTATCTTCGTCGCTAGCGGTTTAGCTCCAAGGCACCCCCATGGCACATAAAAAAGGTCAAGGCTCCAGCCGCAACGGTCGCGATTCGAACGGTCAACGTCGCGGTGTGAAACGCTACGGCGGCGAGAAAGTCATCGCCGGCAACATCATCGTCCGCCAACTCGGAACCAAATTCCACGCCGGCAAAGGTGTTGGCCAGGGCCGAGATTACACCCTCTTCGCCCTCGTTGACGGTCAGGTCAAATTCGACCGCGAAGGCCGCCGGGTTAACGTTGTCCCTTCGGAGAATTAGTTTCCGACGAACACTGATAAATCTGCCGACCAGGGATGCCGTCAGGCATCCCTGTTTTTGTTTCCGCAACCCCTAGTCCCTAGCCCGCACCATGTTCGTCGACCGCGTCACTATCGAAGTAGAAGCTGGCCGCGGTGGTGATGGCTGCATGAGTTTTCGCCGTGAGAAATATGTCCCGCGCGGGGGCCCCGATGGCGGCGACGGTGGCGACGGCGGCAGCATCATCATGATCGCCGAGCCGGGAGTCGACACCCTCTCCGCGCTAGCGCATCGCAAGCAATGGCGTGCAGAGCGCGGCGAGCACGGTCGCGGCTCCGATTGTCACGGTCGCGGCGCCAAAGACCTGATCATCAAACTTCCACCCGGCACCGTGATCATGGATGCCGAGCATGGCCACGTGCTGAAGGATTTATCGACGCTCGGTGAGCAAGTGGTTGCGGCTCGCGGCGGCAGGGGCGGCAAAGGCAACATCCGCTTCAAGTCGGCAACTAACCAGGCGCCACGCGAATTCACTCGCGGCGAAGAAGGCGAATCACGACGCCTCACGCTAGAACTCAAAGTCATCGCCGACGTCGGCCTCGTCGGCAAGCCTAACGCCGGCAAGAGCACGCTGCTCAGCCGCGTCTCTCGCGCCCGCCCCGAAATCGCCGACTATCCCTT
>DATBAY010000016.1:0-16348 GCA_036271295.1 Lacipirellulaceae bacterium
CACTCGCGACCTTTCTTCTCCCGCGCCTCGGAATTGATTCGCACACCGTGCCGCCACTTTGGGTAGCGGGCCTCATATTAATCTGCGCCATGACGGCTTGTGGTTTAATTGGCTTCGCGATCGAGCGACTTGCGTACCGGCCGCTGCGAAAAGCGCCACGGCTCAACGTGTTAATTACCGCAATCGGCGTATCGCTGCTGCTTCAGAACGTGGGGCAGTTAAAGATCGTATTCGGTTCGAGCCCGCAGAAGATGCCGGAGCTATTGCCGCATTGGGATCTGATAAGGTTTTCGCTCGGCGCCGGCGATGCTCGGCAGAGCGTCGCTATCGATTTGGTGGATGGAATCATTATTGCTACCGCCGCCGCGCTCATGATCATTCTCGAATACCTGGTCTTCCGAACGAAATTGGGCACCGCCATGCGAGCAGTTTCTTTCGACGTGGATGCTGCCGCGCTGATGGGTGTGCCGGTCGACCGAATCGTGTCGTTCACATTCGTTTTAGGTTCGGCGCTCGCCGCCGCGGCCGGATTTCTGTACGTGCTCAAATACCCCAACCTGAAGCACCCCGCCGAGGCGGTGTGGGTGTTGCTGGGCCTGAAAGCGTTCGTCTCGGCGGTGATCGGCGGAATCGGCAACGTGCGCGGCGCTGTGCTAGGCGGTTTCGTGATCGCGTTCGTCGAGCAATTTGGAGCGTTCTATTTGTCGTCGAACTATCGCGATGTGTACGTTTTCGCTCTGCTCATCGGAATTTTATTGTTGCGGCCTTCTGGTTTGCTCGGTTCCACCGTCCAAGAAAAAGTCTGACCATGGCAAACACCGAACGAACGACAATACTGCTTGATGCGGCGCGACCGCCCCGCGAACGCGGGCTGGTCGGCACCGTCCTAAGCAGCGCGGCTCCGCTGGCCGTTGGATTCGCTGTCGCAATCTTGCTGCAGACTGTGTTGCCAGATGCACGCGGCGCTTATTACACGCGTATCATCCTGGATGTCGGGATCGCAATGATCCTGGCTGTCTCGCTCAATATCGTTAGCGGCTTGACCGGCCAGTTTTCCATGGGCCACGCCGGCTTCATGGCATGCGGCGGATATACGGCCGCGTTCATCACCTATTACGGTTCGATGTGGCTGTGGGGCTCGGCGGCCAAGCATGGCGGTCCTTTTGGCGTCGGGGCATGGTTGTTCGTGGGCGCTTGCATCATCGGCGGGCTCGTCGCCGCGGCTGCCGGTTATTTGGTCGGCCTGCCGTCGCTGCGATTGAAGGGTGACTACCTGGCCATCGTCACGCTCGGTTTTGGTGAAATTGTACGGGTCGTGCTGCAGCAAACCGGCTCGGTGATCGACGACCCCGCCCAAATTCGAGCAGCGACGATTCGAACCTTTATTCCGCCGCCAGTTGGTGGTTCGGAAGGCTTCTTCGGCGTGCCCAAGTACACGAACCTCTTTTGGGTGTACGCGTTTCTCACGATCATGATCGTTGTCGCGTTCCGGCTGAAACGCTCGGGCTTCGGGCGGGCAATGATCTCGGTCCGCGAGGATGAATTCGCTGCGCAGGCGATCGGCGTTAACGTCGCTCGTATTAAAGTGTTGGCTTTTGTCCTGGCAGCGTTTTTTGCCGGCGCGGCCGGTGGCCTGTACGCACACGAGTTCGCCCTGAACATCAGTCCGGAAGACGCTGGTTTTCAGCGCTCATTCGATTACCTCATCATGACGGTCCTGGGCGGACGCGGCTCAATTACCGGGGTCATGCTCGCTGCAACCATCCTCACCGCCTTACCGGAAGTGCTACGCGGGTTCGACCAGTACCGCATGATCGCCTACGCCTTGTTGCTGATTGGAATGATGCTCTTGCGACCTGAGGGCTTGTTCGGCATTCATGAAATCTGGGATTGGTGGCCGAAATGGCTTTTGCCGCGGCGCAAGCCTTCCGAGGAGAAGAGCCGATGAGCGCGATCAATTCGCCCGCGAAGCCGACAGCCACTCCGACAGCGTCAACCGACATTCTGCTCGACGTGGCCGACATCGGAATCTCGTTCGGTGGACTCAAAGCCGTTCAGCAGTTTTCAATTCGCTTGCCGCGGGGCAGCTTGTGCGGTTTGATCGGGCCTAACGGCGCCGGAAAAACGACGGTCTTTAATCTCTTGACCGGCGTGTATCAGACGATGAGCGGTACGATTACGCTCGATTCGCGGAGTCTTGTAGGCCTCGAGCCGCACCAAGTCGCGGCCGCCGGCATGGCTCGAACTTTCCAGAATATTCGCTTGTTTCCAGGCCTCGACGTGCTCGACAACGTTCGACTGGCGGGTCAGTTGCACGCTCGCGAGAGCCTCGCCTCGACGTTGCTTCGCACGCGGCGATACACGCACGAAGAAGCAGAAATCGCTCGCAAGGCGTACGAGCTGCTCGAGTTGTTTGGCTTGCAAAGCCGGGCCTCGGAGCCTGCCGATAGCTTGAGCTACGGTCGGCAACGGCATCTGGAAATCATTCGCGCGCTGGCCGCCGAGCCGAAGGTTCTGTTGCTCGACGAGCCGGCCGCCGGACTCAATTCGCAGGAAAAGATCGAGCTTGCGAAATCGATCCGAGAAATTCGTGACCGGTTCGATGTCGCCATTTTGCTGATTGAGCATGACATGGGATTGGTAATGGACATCTGCGAAGAAATTACGGTGCTCGATCATGGTGTGATCATCGGGCGTGGTTCGCCGCGCGAAGTCCAAAGCGATCCGAAAGTCATTGCTGCGTATTTGGGCGGAGACGTGAAAACAGTTTAGACCATGCCGCTTCTTCAAGTCGACGATTTGCGAGTTTTTTATGGGGCGATTGAAGCGCTGCGCGGCGTTTCTCTGCGCGTCGACGAAGGCGAAGTGGTTACATTGATTGGCGCGAACGGAGCCGGCAAATCGACGACGCTGCGAACGATATCGGGCCTGCTGCAGCCAAAGGACGGCACGATTCGATTCCGTGGCGGAGAGATTCAAGGTTTTCCTCCCCACAAAGTTGTGAAAGCCGGACTGGTGCAGGTGCCCGAGGGGCGTGAGATCTTCGCTAACCTGACGGTCGATGAAAACCTCCAATTAGGCGCATATCTGCGAAAGGATCGAGCAGGCATTCTTGCGGATCGCGAGCGCGCTCTAGAGTTGTTCCCGCGTGTGCGTGAGCGGCTCAAGCAACAAGCGGGCACGCTTTCGGGCGGCGAGCAGCAGATGCTGGCGATCGCGCGGGCACTTGTCGCTCGTCCGAAATTGCTGATGTTGGACGAGCCTTCGCTGGGACTTGCACCGCAACTTGTGCGAACGATCTTCCAGGTGATTCGCGAGATCAACCAGGCGGGCACAACCATTTTGCTCGTCGAGCAGAACGCCAATATGGCGCTGCAGGTAGCACATCGGGCGTATGTTATCGAAGTTGGGAGAATCTGCATGGAAGGCCCCGCTGCGGAACTTGCTGCCAGCGACGAAGTGCGAAAGGCCTACTTGGGCGCACATTAACGACAGCTGTAACCGCGAGGCAAACTACGGCGAGAGCCACAGGCGATGGCTCGGGAATGGCCGCTACAAACGCGCCGGAAGCAGATGCCGAGCCCGGCAAACTAGCGCCTTGATTGTTCCGCCAAACGACGAAATCTGCTTCGTCGACGACGCCATCTTGATTGCCGTCGGCAATCGCGTTTGCGGTGCCGAAGTTTTGCCGCCAGGCGTCGTAGTCGGCCATATTGACGACGCCGTTGTGATCGTAGTCGCCCGGCAGCGCGGCGGCTCCGAGCGTCAGAAGCAATTGCGGCCCGGGGCTCGTGCCGCGCTCTTTCGATGCCATTTCGAACGACGTCAGGGCGTCGTCTACGTTCTCGCCATCGAAGCGGACTTCGCGAGCAATGAGAAACGTGATTTGCTGACCCGGGTGATTGTGGACGTAGTCTGTCACATCGATCGACAGCGTTCGCGACGATGCGATGCCTGTCATGTTGCCGACGAAATGGGCCGTGTTGCCGATGTCGTCGATGAAATTGTCGCTGATGTTGCTGACCGCCGTGCTCAGGCTGGCTTTCAAATCCGGGGCGGTGTTCCAGGTAACGGTCGACTCGTTCCAGTTGTTGTTATCGATCGCGTACACGTGGGCGATGACTTGCGATGCACTGCCGACGTTCTGCCCGTTGACTTCGAGAATCGCTTGTTGAACGGCGTCGTTATTGATCGCGCCGGTGTTGAATTTGATGAAGGTCACGTTGCGGGCGGCCGGGTCGGCGGCGTCGTTCTTGGCGAACAGGTTGGGGCTCGACCCGAAATTCGAATTTGCATTCGTGCCGGCTTTTACCATGGCATCGTCTGTCGCGCCGAGCGTGCGGATGTATGTCGGCGCGCTTTTCGGCACGGAAACGAGGAAGACGCTTTGGGCCGGCTGGGTCAGATTGAGAATTCCGTTAGCCGGGACGGCAATAATCTGGCTGACTTCGCCATGCCGGTCGGCGCTCACTTCTTCGATTACCGCCATGGAGCCGGTGGCGATTCCCCAGCTTGAAAGATTGATCGTCAGCGGGCTGGCGGACGAGGCCTGGTTCGCCGAGTACAAGTAGTATTTGTCCTGAGCCGAGTTGTGAGACGCCGCCATGCGGAGGCTCGTGGAACCGGTCCCGGACGTGGCGGGCACGGTGAACAGGTCGTTCGCGCCCGCAAAGCTTTTTGCGAAAAGCCGAACGACTTCGCCGCCCGCGGTGTCGCCACCGATGTTATACGGGGCGTTGTTGTTATCGACGAAGTTGACGCCGTTCTTTTTCACACCGGTGGGGCCAGAGCCGGGGCCTTGACTGAATTTGAAGATGTAGAGCTCATTAAGTTGGTTGTTTGCGAGCTGGACGAGGTCGGCGCCGAACTGGGCGAATTGGGCGGGTGTATCGAGCGTGTCGGAAGTGTTGTCGAACGCGCTCGCGGTGTGAACGTTCATCTCGCTGATCGCGTAGCGCATGGGCGTGCTGCCGGCTGCGGCGTTCACGGTTGCTTTGACGTTCGCCAGTTCGCTGCCGAATGCATCGGGCGAGAGGTCGTAGCGCTGGTAATCGTAGGTGTCGATCAGATTGAAATTTGGATCGACGCCGTTGAAGAGCGTCGTGTGCAGGTTCTGCATGACGGGCGCGCCCCACGTTGGATAGTACGTGATGGGGTTGCCGGCGGTGACGGGGGCTTGAACCTGGGCGTCTAGATTCTTGCCATAGATTCGGTTGACGTCGGCGACGGCGGCTTGGACGGCGTCGGACGTGAAGCGCAGGCGCTCGAGCCATTCGGAAGCGGGAATATCGTCACCATTGGGTTCGTTGTACATCTCGAAGCGATGGACATCGAAATTCTTGGCCAGGTAGAACGCCTGGGCGTAGAAGTGTTGCCATTCCTCCCAGCGATCGGCCCAACCGGCGGTGGTGCCGGCTGGATCCCAGGGGAAGCTCCCGTTGGTGTAGTTGATTTCGACGACCGTATCGATTTTCAAGTTGTGCAGTTGGCCGAAGGCGTAGTTGAGGTTGATGATATTGCTGCCGGTCGTGGGGTTGTTCGCGTATTCGCTTTCGAACTTCGGCCAATTGATGTAGCTGGTGTTGAGAGGATCGGCTCGCAGGGCGGTTTCGCGGGCAATGAAAGTGGCTTGCGAGCTTACGCCGTCGCCAAAGGGGGCGAGGTCATCTGTCGGCTCGACGGTGGTGGGAGTGGGCCAGACGCGGGCGCCGTTGGCGCCGGAGTAGCGCCACCAGTCCGCCGTGTTGCTGCCGGGCATGAAGTGGCCGCTGTTGTAGCCGACGATCTCGGGAGTTTTGCCGGCGACGGTGTTGGAGAGGGCGACGGTGACGGCTTGGGCGGCAGGAGCAGAAAGACAAATGATGGAAACTGCAAAAGCAATCAGGAATGCGGTGTGAAGGCGTAATCGATGGATGGGCTGGGAAGAGCACTGCTGGGCTAGCCACCAGTGGCATCCCGTGGATGGGGATTTTGTCTGCGTGCGCGGGACACGTTTTTTTGGGACAGTATTCACCTGTTCGGCCAGAGCGGCGCGGTGGTTTTGGGCTGGTTTTACAGTGTGGGGCGATCTTCCACGCGGCGGCGGTAGGCAGAATATTGGGAAATCGGGGCGCATGGCGGGGCAATAATTCGGATCGTTGATGGGGCTTTGGCTGGGGCGCTGAGCGCGTTGGGAGTTTGCACGGCGCACTACACTAGCACAGGTCGTGGCTCACTTTCTACAAAAAAGTTTTGCGAAGATTGGCGGGGAGCGTGCGGGCCAAAGCCCGCCGCTAAATGTGGGGTGGGATGTGGTGGGGTGAGGTGGGGTGGGATGTTGTTGCGGCGTTTGAATTCCGGGTTAAACGGCGTTGCGGTCGCGTCGAACTCTGGATGTGATTACAGGGAGCGAGAGTAAGAAGGCGAAAACAAGCGTCGTGGGTTCGGGGACGGCTGCGCCGCTCAGGCTGCTGCCGCTGCCGGAGGTGTTGCCGAAACGCGTGCGCCAAGCGGCGTAGTCGCCGGCGTCGACAGTCCCGGTATTGTCGACTTCATTTTGCAGTGGTCCGCCGTTGCGCCAGAGGACGTAGTCGGCCATATCGACGACGCCGTTGTTGTTGTAGTCGCCTTGAACGCCGGCGGGCGGCGTGCCGATCGAGGCAAGGAATGAGACGTTGTCGATTGCCATGCCATTGTCCATGATCGTCTTTTGTTGCTGATCGCCCCAGCGAAGCCAGAGATCGGTGCCGTCTGCCCAATTGATTCCGGTTACGGTAAAGGGCGCAACAGTTACTTTTCCATCCGTATTTCCGATTACTGCCGCTCCGGTCGCGGTGGCAACGGGACTGCTGAATCCCAGTTGTGAAACGGAGGTGTAACCGGCGATTTGATGAATCGTTGTGGCGGCGGCAGATGATGGGGTGACGAGCCAGCTGAAGTTTACGGGCGTGACCGTTGATGAACCGGCGTCACGCCATTGTTCGCCGTCGAAACCGAGCGTGAATTGGTTGAGCGTTTGGCCCGTGTTATTCGTCAGCCGGACGCCCATGAACATGGTGTCGTCATTGCTGGCGGTTGGATCGGCGACGGGATCGCTCGCAACGGTCGTGGAAGGGAGAAAGCCGAGTGCCCGGTCAGTGTCTGTGGTGCTCGACGAGAACGCAAAGAAGGATCCTGTCGTGCCGGTGCCGCTACCGTAGCGAAAGCGTTGATGATGATTGGTTCCATTCTCTCCGGTCGTGCCGCCGGGGGACAAAGCATGGTAGAGATACCAGCCGGGAAGGCTGATGTGATCGCCAGATACCGTCGTCGTGTCATCCTGCCATCCGTTGGTGTAATTCACATTTGAACCCGTCGCACCAGTCTGGATTGAATTGTTCGATCGCGCGTCGGTTGGTAGTTCGTCGAAATTCTCCGTGTAGGTCGAATCGGGTGTGGTGTAGGGAACGGATGCGTGCGCGCCATCGATCAAAATCGCGGCGGCGGCGAATGCAGACGACAAAGATAGAAAACGAACTGAAGCAAATCTGCGCAATGACGACATTGTTTCCCCGCATTAATGAACGTTATGAGTGGCCGACCGAGATCCCAGAGGAGTGAGGAAGTAATCCCACCGAACGATAATAGATATCAAGGACGAAAAGTTATTGCACGGGCGGAAGCTGACACCCGTTGCAACTCCTCAAGGTAACTCGTGAGAGCAAGGGAGGCAAAGGATTTTGGGGGCTCACTACGGGGTGAGTTTTGAGAAAAAATTTAGCCTTCACGCTCCATTAACGGGGAATTCGTCTCGCTGAGCGAGACGACTACTTAAATCGCAAAATTGCGCGCAAAAAAATCCTTTCCGGCGCCGTAACTCAGTGGATCAACGTATACGCGCCTCGCTCGATCGGGGCTCTCCCTCGTCGGAATTGGCGACTTTTCGGTTGGAGCCTTTTTGATTTGGCCCTTTATCTAGCGGGTCAGCTTTTCGGGAGGAACGCTAATGTGTAACAGAATCGCCGTGGCATTTTCCACGGTCCTGGCGATTGTTGCGGCGCGCGAGTCGAGCGCGGCTGTGATCTACTCGACGGCGAGTTCCAGCTACACGCAGGATTTCAATTCCCTGCCCATCACGCCGCAGAACACGAGCTTGGGCAGCAGCCCCGCTGGTTGGACGGATGACAATGCCGCACCCGCGGCGGGCAATTTCAGCATCGCCGGGTGGTATCTCTATCATCCGATTTCGCAGGCGGAAGGTGGTGCGAACGGGCATCAGCGGCTGCGCATCGGCGCGGGCACGCAGAACACGGGCGCATTCATGAGCTTTGGCGCCGCGGCCTCGACGGACCGTGCGCTGGGCGACGTCGGTTCCACGACGCTCGCGGCAAACCCCGTTTCGCCGGCAACGGGCACACCGATTTACTGGGCATTGCGTGTGAACAACAGCACCGGTCAGACGCTCGGCTCATTCACGCTATCGTATTTCGGCGAAGAATGGCGCGACGGCAGCAACGCAACGCCGGAAGCAATCACGGTTGCCTATACGAACGCGGCGACGACTGACGCCACGAACTGGGCAGATCAAGCCGCGGTGAATCCCGATTTTACATCGATTCCGGCACTGACGTTTAATCCGCCTGTTACCGCGAACAACGACGCGGCGGTGGATGGCAACGTGGCGGGTCGCAGCCCATCGGCGTTAACCGCTACGGTGAGTGGCTTGAATTGGGCGCCGGGGACCGATCTGTGGATTCGGTTCAATGAACCGCAAGTGACTGGAAATGACGATGGGCTTGGTATCGACGACTTGGCATTCTCCGCGACCATTGTGCCGGAGCCGTCGAGCATTGGACTGCTCACCTTTGTCGCGGTTGGATGGTTGTCCAGGTTGCGGAAAAGATAGCAGAAGTCGCGAATGGTCGTGGTTGCGAGTAGCTGATATTATGGTGAGGAGGAACGATCGCGGTTGGTTGGATTTTCTTTCGCCGGCGGAGTATGCGGGGAATTCAAATGCAACTTCGCGAAGATCGCCTGGATAAATCCAAACCGCGTGCGGGTTTTACGCTCGTCGAGCTACTCGTTGTCATTGCCATCATTGGCATTCTTGTGGCGCTCTTGTTGCCGGCGGTTCAAGCTGCTCGGGAAGCGGCACGAAGAAACCAATGCAAAAATAACCTGAAGCAGCTTGCGCTTGGCTGCCTGCTTCACGAGCAGACCCAGAAGTACTTGCCCTCGGGCGGCTGGAATGATTTTTTCTATGCCGACCCGAATCGCGGCTATGGTAGTAAGCAGCCGGGCGGCTGGTTCTACAACATTCTCGCCTATATCGAGGAGCAGGCGCTCCGTGATTTGGGGAAGGGACAGACTTACGCAACGCCTGGCTACAATTCCGCGGCGTTAACGCTGCATCAAACGCCTGTGTCGATTTTCATCTGTCCCACGCGTCGAGCTGCTCGCTTGTATCCCCACGCGGGACAGGCGCCGAGCTGGATCCCGGCCAGCGCGTCGATTCTAAAAGCTGATTATGCAGCGAATTCTGGCGACGCGATCGTAAGTGCGGGAGACGGCTATGGCGACGATCTTATGCAGCCCATCGGATCAGCTTCGTATGCGACGATCGACTCGACGGTTTGGACCGTTACGACCTGCAAACTCGGCATTGGGGGGACAACGTCGCACTATTGCCAGACGGGCGTGATGTATTATCGCAGCGAATTGAAAATCTCTCAAATCACGGATGGTTCCAGCAACACGTATTTAGTTGGTGAGAAATTTCTCTCCCCCGAGCTGTATGAAAACTCGGAAGCGACGAAAAAAGGATATGGCGATGACCAAGGTCCTTACGCTGGCTACGAGTGGGATAATCACAGGGTAGCCTGGGGAACGAATAGCCCGTATTCGAAGGATGACCTGGCTCCGCGGCAGGATCTTAGTGGTGTCGAGTTTCCGAATAACTTCGCGTTCGGAAGTGCTCATGTCAGCTCAATGCAAATGGCCATGTGCGATGGGTCCGTCCATTCTGTGTCTTACGACATCGACCTGGATGTTCACCACAATTTGGCAGTTCGCAACGATGGCGGTCTGGCGGAGCTTCCGTAGCGGATTGCTACGAATTAACGCGTCGCCTGTTACCGAGACTTTAGGGCGAACGTCATATTCATGTGCTTGACGGCCGGATCGTCATTCGCGACTTCCTGGCCCAGCGTCGTCTCCGTGTTGTACTGGGTGGGAATTATATCCTTGCCGTTGACGACCTTGGAGATCCGAACCTTGTACAGACCAAGGTGAATTCCACCGGGTAGCTTGGGGTCGGGTCGTTGCTCTTTCGGAATTACGGGGGCGGCGTCGCCAAACGGGTTCGTTGTGCCGCTCGCCGTTTTTATCTCGGCGCCAAGAAAAGATTCGGGTTCGAATGTTACAACGGCCCCGGGCAGCGGTTCTCCATCCAAGGTGACATGGCAGCGAATCGACGCCAGTCCGACGTGCTCGTCTTTCCAAGCATTTACGCGGGCGGCGATTTCATCGGCGCTAACTCCTTTGTCGCCGTTCGTATCGAGTCGCGGCAGCGCCTCTTTCAACGCAGGCGATGCATCTAGTTCGCTGCCCGATATCAGGCCGTCACCATTTTTGTCGTACATTTCGAGCGCTTGCTTTCCCGCCTGCGTAGGATTGATCGCAGGTCCGAGCACCATGCGCGCGGAATTACAGCCTGCGCCGAGCGAAGCAAGAATCAAAAGAACCACTAAGAGTGAGCGTGACTTCAACGCGGTCTCGTGTACCGGACGAACAGCTTGCCCGAAAAATTTAGAGCACATTGCGGTGGGCAAGTGCCGCTTAGGCAGAAACCAAGCAGCCATGGGTAATTGAAAGAGCGGGCGACCGGACTCGAACCGGCGACATCCAGCTTGGGAAGCTAGCACTCTACCAACTGAGTTACGCCCGCTAAGGTACGGCTCTAGTTTAATACGGGCACGCTGCGAGCGCCCAGTGTCTCTCTCAGCAGAGAAATCGCGGGCGGCTGCGGGGCGATTTTTCTCGCGGCTAGCGGACAATTGGCAGTTTTTCGGGCCGGTCTCGTCCTTCCAAATTTCTTGGTCGTGCCGCGCACAGTGCGAAATCTGGCGAGACCTTGGCGGATAATCCGAATTGGAAAAGTACCCACCGGTGCAAGCTTGCACCCGGCTGGGCAAATGGTGACGGATCCACCAACGCGACGGTCGCAAAGGCGATTGGAACCCGAGAGGAGGTACGAAATGCAGAACTGGGATATTGATGGCAAGCCGACGAGCGGCGTCGGTTTCGGCGGTACGATTGGCGAAATTACGACCAACAGCTTTGCCTCCGCCGGCCTGGGTGGAATGGTGGTGCAAGGCGTGACGCTGGGTACCGGCCTGAGGTGGTAGGCGCGAACGCTGCCCCGCAAGAGCGTTAATTCGGCCGAAGTTCGCTGTTGAAACCCGGCTGCAAGACTGACATAATTCCCCGCCGGATCGAGCGATCGACCGGCGGGGGTTTTTGTTTCCTGGCCTGGATGACGCGCGATGGTGTGGCTTGGCCGATTTGCTCTGATTGCTCGCGTGAAGATGTGCGCTCGCATCTTTCTCAGCGCGCTTGCACTTACATGTTCCGTCGGTGAGGCGTCCGAAGCGGCAACTGACACATTGGTAGTCTGCCCCGGCGCGTTTCGACCGGCGCTTGCGGAATGGCAAGAGTACCGGCGCTCGCAAGGCCACGAAATTCGAGTGATCGATCCGCCGGCAACTGCGGCGCAACTGAGCGCGCAGGTGCGCCAGGCGAATGCCGGGAACAGCCTGAAGTATTTGCTGATTATCGGCGAGGCGCCGCGCGTATCCCCCAGCGGTGAGCGGCGACTATTGAATACGACTCCCACGAATTACGTGCCCGCCAAGGTTAATGTGAAATGGGGGTCGGAACCATGGATTGCGTCGGATATTCCGTACGCGGACCTGGACGGGGACAACGTTCCCGATTTAGCCGTCGGACGTATTCCGGTTTCGACTACCGCGCAGCTCGCGACCGTGCTGCGGAAGACGCTGGACTATGAGCGCAAAACGGAACACGGGGCGTGGGAGAAGCGATTGAATATTGCTTCGGGTGTTGGTGGTTTCGGCGTGGTGACCGACGCGCTTATCGAAGCGGCCGCTCGCCAAGTCATCGCTCAAACTGTGCCCGCGGACTATGTCACTCAGCACATTCATCCTGATGGCGAGACCGTTCAGAACGCTTCGATGTCGCCGAGCTTTCCGCTCCGCGCACAGCAGCAACTAAGTGAGGGGAGCCTGGCTTGGGTATACCTGGGCCATGGCTGGATCACCGAGCTGGATCGAGTCAAAACGGCAAAAGGCAGTGAATCGATTTTGTCCGTCGGAGATGTGTCGAGGCTTCACTGCTGCGGTCACAGCCCGCTGGCGGTTCTCGTCGCCTGCTACACAGGCGCGATGGACGCGCAACGAAACTGCTTGGCGGAAGAGCTGCTGGTAGCGGCTGAAGGTCCGGTGGCAGTGATCGCGGCAACGCGCGTCACGATGCCTTATGGCAACACGGTGCTGGGTTGTGAATTACTCCGGGCGTGCTTTAAAGATCGCCCGGAGTTGCTGGGTGATACGCTGCGGCAGGCGGAACGCAAAACTTTACTTCCGTCGCGGGACGATCAACTGCGGTCGTCACTCGATTCGATGGCGAGCGGACTGAGCCCGGCTCCCGTAGACTTAGCCAGCGAACGCCTCGAACATGTGCAAATGTATCACTTGTTTGGCGACCCGCTGATTCACTTACGACGGCCTGTTGCAGCGGCGACCAATGCCTCGGGGGACATATCTGCCGAGGGCAACTGAGGCGGCGCAAAAAAACTGCGGGAGGCATTTCTCAACTCCGAGTTAACCGGCCGAGGCCAATTTATCGGTGTCCGAAACGCTTCCCGCAGGTTGCTTTCTAAATCTTTCGATCGAACGCAGCGCTAGCCGCGCTGGCGGCTTCGCTTGAACCCGAATCCGACCATGCCGAGCAGCGAGAGCATTGCAGCCGCCGGTTCTGGGACGGTAATGGTTTGTGAGAATGATTGACTGATTACGGTGCCTCGTGCCGGCCCAGTCGAAGCAGCGTCTGAAATCGCCAGAATATCTTTGGTAACGTGCAATGACTTTACGGGTGGGTTGAATACTGTGGAATCGCTCAACTGCGTGCTGCCCGCCCCGAATGTCGAAACCCCGGCTTCCAGCATGTTATTCAATCCGGAGAGCGCGAACGACTCGTCGACCGCGAACAACGAATTAGGACCGCCCGCGTTGGCACCGTCTAAGAAAAGATGGGCATCGCTAATGCGCAGGCCGTTCGCGAGGCCCGTAGCATCAATATTTACGTCAAAACTAATCTTTGCGTCGGACGACGCGTCGCCGCCCGGCAAATCCATAAATGCGCCCTGGAACGTCACGCCCCAATTTCCACTACTGTCTTTGAAGCCTTGCACTGAGACGTTCACGGCCTTCGGCATATCTGCGCTCATCGTCGCATAGCCGAAGCCGGTGAAGACCTTGTCGCCTACCGTTACGCCAGTGACGGTCCCCGAAATCAAGTCGGCGAGCGAAACAGACGAGGACGAATTGCTCCCATTCGTGGGCGTCAAATCAATGAGCGCAGCCCTAACGGGAGCCACCGCCAGAAGCATCGCGCTACAAAGTAGTGCGGCAATGAACGGCCGATAAGTCATTTGGTGCAATCGCATCATTGAGTTCCTATTTAATGGCTAATGTTTTCTCTGGCCGTCGCGTTCGTGCCGACAGCGCCGCTGAATTCGATCAAATGGAGTTACGTTCCATGCCGCATCCTCGCGGATGAGACAAAGCGACGTGTCGGTCATAAAAAAATTACAAGTCGTGAATCTTTGGTCTTTTCAATCGCATACCATGCCCATGGTGGACGCGCCAGCCAGCGCACTACCACGACACTCGTTTGTTTCGACGTCGGTGCATTCCTCGTTTGGCGACGTCATTCGAGCGGTTGCTCCGAGCTTGCTTGCGCACGTGGGCGCTGCGCACCGTGCGGTTACTCCGCTCTGGCGCTGGCCCCCGGCCCGAAAACGCGAGCCCCTCGTCGCTGTCCGAATCTTCAGTTTCCAATCGCGTGGAAATCGCCATATTTAGTAAAACCCTTCAAACCTCTCGTAACCGTCGCGCGCCCCGGCCGCCACGATCACTTCAGCTCATTTACACTCCGACGCCTTACAAACTTTTGTCTTACTTTCAGCGATCCTGGCTAACTGATCGAGTAAGCCGCGTGCTCGCTGAGTTTCTTCAAAATTTTTCTTGCTTCGCTGCACAGCAACGCGATATCGCTTTGACTATCGACGCCGGGCAAGTACATCCACACTCCCAACTGCCGCGACCACACCTCACCCAACGCGTCTTCTGGTTTTCCACAAACTGCGAGCAGCGTACCTTTACGTGTTGCCAGCTGTTCCACTAAGCCCCGCAGCGGAACCTCAAACTCTTTCGATGCCGTCTGCAAATCAATCAACGCCAAATCAATTCGGTTTCTTACCGATTGTCGGTTCGCATCATCCGCTGTCGTACAAACAATCGTTGTCCACTGTTCTTCGTGGGCCGCGCGCACCCACAACTGTGCTCGGCGGGCCGATGTTGACACAACCAGGCACGTGTGCAAGTCAACGGCAGATCGGCGATTTGCGGGAACGCCGAACGCCGGAGACACCAGCACGGCCGGCGAACTCCGCTGCAATTCACTCATCTAAGTGGCCCATCAAACTTTCTCCCGCCATGTGCCGCCTCCTGCCGAGTGGCACAACCCGAGCGGTGACTCATCTGCTGCCCGCAAATAGCGTCTCCACCTATCCCAACTACCCTTTCCTCACCTTGGCATCTACACCATTGGCGTCGACCCAGGACCGCTCGCCTCTGAATCGCAAAACCAACTCGGTACGCACTTCCTTCGCATACCCTGACCCATCCGCCACGTAGGCACCGCGCGCACAAAATTAGCGATGCACGCGCACGAGCTTGAACGCAACCAGGGACGTACCCTGTGCGTTACCAAGCCATCTTGCGACGTCGCCGCCGATGAATGCCGTTGAACGATTGAGGAGTCTTGCCGCGGCGTCGGTTCATGGTTGGCCGCTGCCGCTGGGAAGATTCAAATCGATCATCCGACCGAATGTTCTCCGTCCCGTAGTTCAAGTCGCTCGCTTCGTATTGTTGTCTGTGGCTCATTGATGCAGTTCCTTTCCTGAGTCTTGTCCGAATGACTCACGAGAACTTTTGCCTATAGGTCCTCGGCCTCCCTGCGTTTCGCCCCGTGCGACCGCAGTCTGATCCGGCGTGCGTTAAAGCGATTGATGTGCCATCTTGGCTCACAAACTTTGCGTTTCGTCTTAAGACCCAAATCACAAAGGTGTTGCGTCAATAAAAAAAATAGGTGTGTTCCTTCGTACGCCGCACCGCCTTCACAAAGAAGGTGAGACTTTCGCTAGCATCGCGACGTAAGTCATTACGTAGATGTAATTTACGTGCCCTCCTCACTGTCCTTGTGAAGGCTCATCAAAAGGGTGTGACGATTGTGCAGACTAGGGCGGCTGAAAGGCCAAAATTGGCCAAGCGGGACCGCGCAGCGCAAGCCCGGCGAGCTGAGCTGGAAGGCGAGGCGTTTCAGCCTTGAAGAAGCTGCGCGGCAGCCAAGGCGAAGTAGGTAAGAATGCCGTCGGCGCCGGCGCGTTTGAACGCGAGCAGGCTTTCGAGCATCGTCTTTTCGCGGTCGAGCCAGCCATTCTCGGCGGCCGCGCACAGCATGGCATATTCGCCGCTGACCTGGTACGCGAAGGTCGGAACGGCGAAACTGTCCTTCACGCGGCGCACGATATCCAGATAAGGCATGCCGGGTTTGACCATGACCATGTCGGCGCCCTCGGCGATATCGAGAGCTACTTCGCGCAGGGCCTCATCCGAATTCGCCGGATTCATTTGATAGGTTCGCTTATCACCCTGGGCGAGATTCGTGGCCGAGCCGACCGCATCGCGAAATGGCCCGTAAAAGGCGGACGCGTACTTCGCCGCATAAGCCATGATGCTTACGCGGTCGAATCCCGCCTCATCCAGGGCCGCCCGAATCCGGCCAATGCGGCCGTCCATCATGTCGGAAGGGGCGATGATATCGCACCCGGCCTCGGCCTGCACAACCGCCTGCTGGCAGAGAACGTCGATCGTCTCGTCATTTACGACATAACCGTCCCGAATCAGACCGTCGTGCCCGTGGCTGGTGTAAGGGTCGAGGGCCACGTCGCACATGACGCCGATCGAGTCGCCATGGGCCCGTTTTATCGCTGAAACAGCCCTGCAAATGAGGTTTTGTGAGTTATACG
>DATBAY010000017.1:0-15710 GCA_036271295.1 Lacipirellulaceae bacterium
AGCCTGTGCTGGTCATTTTGTAGACGTTCGCGACTGGAAATAATTATGAAAGCTTTCACGAAGCACCACGGCCACGTCGTGGCGATGGATCGGGCCAATGTGGACACCGACCAAATCATTCCGAAGCAATTCCTTAAGAGAATTGAACGAACCGGCTTCGGTGAGTTCCTGTTTTGGGATTGGGCTCGCGATGAGAACGAGAAGCCTATTCCCAGCTTTGAGCTGAATCAACCTCAGGCGAAAGGCGCGAGCGTTTTGCTCGCGCGCCGGAATTTCGGCTGTGGCTCGAGCCGCGAACATGCCCCGTGGGCGCTTGAGGATTGGGGCTTTCGCGTAATTGTGGCGCCCAGTTTTGCCGACATATTTTACAACAATTGCTTCAAGAACGGCATGCTGCCGATCGTGCTGAGCGAGGAGCAAGTCGATGATTTGTTTCGCCGTGCCGCCCAGCATTCGCCCTACAACTTAACGGCCGATTTAGAGAGCCAAACTCTTTCAGACGATCATGGCTTCTCGGCGAAGATTGCAGTCGAACCGTTTCGGCGCGACTGCTTGCTGCATGGGTTGGACGATATCGGCCTAACGCTCAAGCACGAAGACAAGATTGCCGCCTACGAGCGTTCACACTTGATAGCAAGCTAAAATGCCGACCCGCCGTCGTGTCAAAGTCGTTTTTCGCCGAGCGCTCATCGTGAGCGCGGCCGCAACGGTTTTCGCCACTGTTTCCCCACTTCACGCTGGCGAGGTCGTGATCACGAAGTTAGTCTCGGGTTTAGGATCGCCGCGTTCAATCGCTTTTCGACCGGAAAGTGGCGCCAAGCCCGAAGTATTTATCGCAGACAGCAGCGGAGGGCGCGTTCTCCGCGTTGCGCTCAATCGGCCGGAGGTGGCCGAAGAAGCGATCACTGGATTTCCACAACAAAAGGCTGCGAACGGAAAGCCGGAAACTTGGGGGCTGCGGTCACTCTTCTTTCTAGATCACAATCGCTTGGTTGTTAGCGGCGGAGATGAAAAGCAGCCGTTCGTTCGGTTATATGAACTGCCGGAATCCTCAAATGCGCTTCAATTCGATGATAAAAAGGAGAGCATCGATGTCGCGACTGAAAGCAGGAGTGAGGTGGAAAGCTCCGGCATTAATGCGTTTCATAGTATCGTGCGACCGCGAGCTAACGATCACGTGAGCGACATGCTGTTGCTGGCCCCGAGCAGCACAAAACCAGTGACCGGCTTGTGGAAAATTGCGTTGCGAGCAAACACGCTCGAAGACGCAGTCCCGCTGCCTTTCACCAAACCAGGTGACGAAGTTAAATCCGTCGAGGCCGCAACGATCGTGAAAACAGGCTACGTGGTCCTGGCTGTTGCCGTTGTGCGCGACAGCGTCAGCAATACGGCGCTCAAGTTTATCGATCCGTCGGATGGCCGCAGCCGTCTGGAAGTGCCAACTGATCTTGAGACGATTGTTGGGTTGGCATGCAACCCATCCACCGGTGATCTGTATGCAGCCGGAGTCGAGTCCGGTGGGCAGTCCGGCGGCGTTTATCGTCTGGACGACGTCGGCGAAGCCGGCAAACCTCGGTGCCGGGCGAAGAGACTAGTGGCGCTGCCTAATGCTTCGGCTTTGGCATTCTTTAATGAAGGCGCGCTTTACGTCACGACCACGGATGTGAAGAGCGACCGCGAGAGTGGCGGCACTCTCTACCAGCTACGCGATTTTTAAATTTAAGTTTTGGAAGCAAATACACAAATGTCGCCGCCGAACATGTCGAGACGAGAAAAAATTGAGGCCATGCTCGCAGATGACCCGGCGGACGTCTTCTTGCGATACAGCCTGGCGACGGAGTTGGACAAGGAAGGCGATCACGATGCCAGCCTGGCGAAGTTTGCCGAATTGCGGGCGAACAGTCCGCCCTATGTGCCGGCGTTTTTTATGTCGGCCCAGCAACTCGTCCGTCTCGATCGAATCGACGACGCACGCTCCGTGCTGAGATCAGGAATCGAGGCGGCTTCGCAGCAAGGTGATGGCCACGCCGCCGGTGAGATGACCGAATTCCTATCATCTCTCAGATAGGTCGCAAACCAATACGGCGACCTCACGACGCGCGCTTGGTTCCACAAGCCGATGCGACCGCACAAGACGTGCAAGAATCGCAACCGCCTTGGCCCTTGGCCTCGTCGGTCCCGCAGCCAGGGCCGCAACCTTCGATAAGCGTCTCGGTGAACTTGCGAAACTGCACTTTCGCTTCGTAGGCTTCGGCTAGCCGTTCCGTAAGCGCTTCGAGTTCTGAATTGACGTCGCCAAGAAAATAAAAAAACAGCCCCTGTCCGTCGAACAGGTGCTCGACGTCCACCAGCACGGCGGGAAAGCCAGTCTCCTCCAACATCTGAGAGCAGGCTTCGTACGCCGCGTGGCGGTTCTTTTCGAGCCTGGACTGCAGCAGTTCGTCCTGGACAGTGACCCCTCGGATGAGCTCGCCATCGGCAAAAACGTGGCCATCGTCGCAGTCATCGGGCGGGGAAAGCACATCGCCAATTTCGAGGCCGCGTCGAGTGCGCAGGATGACGCGGCTGCGGCGCGGATAACGAACGGCGTCAACGGCAGCGAATCGGCCAATTTGCCCCATCGCTCCGACGCGCACTAAATGATATCGAGACATAAGACTATTTTCACTGGATTCATGAGCGGTGCCAAGCTCGCCCGCAACATTTCGCGCCGGTTCTACCCATTGCCGCGCCGTCCTCCCCTTGCATTCCGACCGTCGGTGGCGATACTACGACACAATAAGCCATCTGAGGAAATAATGCCTACCGCCGAAGCGAACGCCACGAAAAGAAGCCTTTCTAGGTCTGATGCCACGCATTCCACAGCCAGTGCGTGGGATGCGCTTGCCGATCACGTGCTACGGGGCGGCACGTTTTCCAACGAACAGGCGCTGGCCGTTCTGCACTGCCCGGACGAGGAGCTCTTGGACTTAATGTCAGCCGCCTACCGCGTACGGCGTCGCTGGTTCGGAAATGAAGTGCAATTGTACTTTTTGATGAACGCTAAGAGCGGTCTCTGCCCGGAGGATTGCTCGTACTGCTCGCAGTCCAAGGTTTCCGAGGCGGAAATCCCCCGCTACAACCTGCTGAGCCGCGACAAATTGCTGGAAGGGGCTCGAATTGCCGCGGAGCGAAAGGCGAGAACGTACTGCATTGTGATTTCTGCACGTGGGCCGAACGAACGCGAGATGCGGGCGGTCACCACGATCGTTCCCGAGATCAAGCAGCGCTATAACCTCAAGATTTGTGCGTGCCTTGGTTTACTCACGCCCGAACAGGCTCAACAACTCAAGGAGTGTGGAGTCGATCGTGTGAACCACAACCTCAACACGAGCGAAAATCACTACGCCGAGATTTGCACCACCCACACGTTCGGAGACCGGCTGTCCACACTGCACGCCGTGCGTGATGCAGGCATGGAAATGTGTTCCGGCGGCATCATCGGGATGGGCGAACAGAAGCAGGACGTCGTTGACATGGCGTGCGCCCTGCGCGACCTGGGGGTGCAATCGATCCCCGTCAATTTCTTAAACCCGATCGATGGGACACCTCTCGCGGGGCAGGACGAACTCAACCCACGCTACTGCCTGAAGGTGCTAGCAATGTTTCGGCTGGTGAACCCGGACCGCGAAATTAGAATCGGCGGTGGACGGGAACTACATCTGGGCAGCTTGCAGTCGCTGGCCCTCTACGCGGCCAATTCCGTCTTCGTCGGCGACTATCTCACCACGAACGGCCAGCCGGCCGAGGCGGATTACAAGATGATTCGCGAGCTCGGGTTTGATGTGGTTCAAAATCCCGAAATGCCGCATTGCTAATCTGAAGGTCCAATGACTGTAGGGGCCATTCCATTCACCGCAGTCAACGCATCTTAGTTAACCGGAATTCTTCTCCGAATCGGTAAACTCAACCGCCCGCGGTTGCCGATATACGACCGATAGTTGGACAGACTATTGATCGTTGCGCGCTTGAAGCTTTCAAGCGATAGCACGATTTGCCCCCTCTTCAGTTTGCAAGGATGCGATGATGACGCGTCACCCGTTTGCGAGCGGTTTGTTTTTGAGCACGCTGTTGGCCGCCGCCGCTGCAGCGCAGGTTTATACCGATCAAGCTCCGCCGCGCGGATCCGTGTCGCAATTGCGTCCAGGTTGGGCGCAGGATGGAATCGATCCGGCCGCAGCGCGAGCTCGTTACCTAGTAGCGCCGGCCCCCGTTCAGTTGGTCGACGACAACGAGTCGAGCCACTCATTTCTTCCGAACTGGCTTAACTGGGGTTACAACAAGCCGCCACAACAGCAGCAGCAACAGCCATCGAATCCCCGTTCGAACCAGCAACGGCAGCGCTCGTCGAACCAGAACAATTCACAACAAAGAATGCAGGGAGCCGACGCAGATTCGACTCCGCCGGACCCGGCGTCGATGCAGGACACGCAATTGCCTGGCATGGGCGGAACGTCCGTACCGCACGCTCGTAATCAGGGGATTGGAAACGGCCAAGATACAAATCCCGATACGACGTCATCGGGCATGAACTCTCGCACGAATCAGAATCGCAAGTTTTCCTCGTCCAATACAACAACTCCGCGCGTCGCTTCGCGTGAGCCGATGACACCGCCATCGGATCCGGCACTAGGCGACAGCGCGCCAGCAACAACTCGCAATTCGCCTGGCCGGCGCACGGCGCCCCATATCACGCCAGACGAACTTCGCCGCGAGCTATCGGGCACCTTCCCGTCGCCCTCTGCCAAATCGGAATCATCGCAATCGATGGCTGCCCACTCAGCCGTCGACGCAGATGCCGCCAGTTCCGGTACGGCGAGTCCACCGTCGTCGCCAAATTTCACCAAAGAGATCACTTCCGGGCCAGTTCCCAAGTCATTGCGAAGTGAAACGGCGCAAGGTTCAGGCCCAATCGCCGAACCTTCGCGCAACGCTGCCGAAGTTTTTGGGAACACCCACCGCTCACCTTCTGCCTACAGTGGGGGCGGTTCGGTTCATATGCCATTCTCCAGCGTGGCGAGCCCGACGACTGAAAAAACACGGGGCAAAGAAGCGTTTGGTGAAGCGCTTCAGGTCGCGAGTGGCGGCGATCCCAATGTGCTTGCATCGAATCAGACGCCCGTTTTGACGGCAGACATCCGCGGCCCGAAACAAATACTCGTGGGCCGCGAATCGGTCTATCGAGTCCACTTGCAAAACGACAGCGATATCCCGGCCGAAGGAATCGTGGCGACGGTTCGCATACCCAGCGGCGCCGAAGTCGTCAATACGACCACGACGCAGGGAACGGTGCAGCCGTCGCAAGATCCGCAGTCTGCAGGACAACTGCAGTGGCACATCGTTCGATTAGAGCACCGCGCCGGCGAAACGCTCGAAGTGCACATCATCCCGCGAGAGAGTCGGCCGCTTGAACTAGGCGTGTCGTGGACTCTGGCGGCGGTTGGCTCGCGGGCAGTGGTCGAAGTGCAAGAAGCGAAGTTGAATTTGGAAATAGCTGGTCCGAACGAAGTTCTGTTTGATAAGCCGCAGATGTTCAAACTAACGATCAGCAATCCGGGCACCGGCACTGCGGAGAATGTCAAAATCGGCCTGCTGCCGCCGGGCGGCAGCCAAGAGGGTGCTTCAACGCACGGGCTTGGTGACCTGGCCGCCGGCGCCAGCCAAACGCTCGAAGTAGAACTCACGCCGCGCGAAGCGGGCAAGATGCTCGTCAAGGCGGTCGCCACGGCTGAGGGCGGATTGAACTCGGACGCTGCTAAAGAAGTTTTTTGCCGCAAGCCCGAACTGGAACTTGATTGGCGTGGCCCGGCCACGAAATACGCCGGCACGATGGCGACTTACTTCGTCCGCGTCCGCAATCCGGGTACGGCGCCGGCTGAAGACGTTACGGTTCACGCTTCATTGCCGGACGGTGCTGAGTTTACGAGCGCCAGCGAAGGCCAAACCTACGACGCTTCTCATCGCGAGGTTAGCTGGCACATCGGCACCCTCGGTCCTGGCGACGACAACTACATGGAACTGAAGTGCGTGCTTAAATCCGCCGGTAAGAATTTAGCGAAGCTCTCCGCATCTAGCTCGGCGGGTGACCTCGCGGATAACAAATTAGCGGAAACCAACGTGATCGCTATCGCTGATTTAAAGCTAGACGTCGCCGATCCGAGCGGTCCAATCGCCGTCGGCGCCCAGGCGCTGTACGAGATTCATATTCGCAATCGTGGCGCGAGTGCAGCTAAAGACGTGGACGCAGTTGCCCTCTTCTCGGATGGCATCGAACCGGAACAAGCCGAAGGTGCAATGTACACCATTACCGATGGCCGCGTGACGTTCCGGACGATTGAGGAGCTGCCGGCGGGTCGTGAAGTCGTTTTGCGAGTCCGAGCCCACGCGTCGCAGCCCGGCACGCACGTGTTCCGAGCCGAGGTGCTGTGTCGTGATCTAGAAATCAAGTTGGCGGCCGAACAAACGACGCGTTTCTATGCGGACGACGTCCCGCCTGCCGGCGATCCATCGCAAAAGCAATCCGCGAATCGCAGCAGTGCATTCGGAGCGAATGTTAAGTAAGGCAGCGGGCATAGCCGTACCGTGCAGAATTGGAATAAGTTGTGCGGTGGCAGACCGTGCGGCGGCTACCACCGACGTTCGTGCCTACCAATCCCGGCTTTGTTGCCCACAAATTCTTGGTAGGTCCCTTCTGCCGGAAGGGACCAGAGCCATTCTCGATGCTACCGAGCAGGTTCAGGTCCTGCGCGGCAAGCGGGACCTACCTGTTAGGCAAAGTCCCCCCCGATCCCGACGAAGACACTTCGTGTCCGCGACTAAGCTCGCCCCGCCTTCCCAAATCGCCTGACTGATCTTGGGTAGCAACATCAGGCCGCTATAATCCGCGCTTCACTTTTTTCTGCTATCACGCATCTCGCGGTGCGCTCCTGATTGGCCCCACGTTTCGAAACTGCGCGCTTATGCCTCGCCCTCGCTTATCGATAACGCAGACTTTGTTGGCAGTTGTGGTCGCGGCTTCACTCACCGGTTGCGGAACCACGCGTTCCACAGACACGACGCGGACCGCAACCGAGCAACTGCTGATTTCAGACGCCATCGATCGTGCCGTTCAATCGATGAATCTGAAGCCCCTAGCCGGCCAGACGGTGTTCGTGGACGACACGAAGGTTAGCGACGTCGTGGACAAGAACTACTACATCAGCACGTTGCGACAGCAATTGCTGGCAAGCGGCTGTGATTTGCGCGACAAGCGCGAAGACGCCGACTTCATCGTCGAGGCGCGCGCCGGCGCCATCGGCACGGATCGCAACGATTTGCTCTTTGGTGTTCCGGCGACGAATGTGCCCCAGATTCCGCTCGTGCAGCCCGTGCCGGCCGCGATTCCGGAAATCCCCATCGCCAAGCGCAAAGATCAGCGGGGCGTCGCCAAAATAGCTGTCTTTGCCTATCACCGGGCGACAGGTACGCCGGTGTGGCAGTCGGGCATTGTGTGCCAGGAAAGCTCCTCCAACGACGTTTGGATCTTCGGCGCCGGGCCATTTCAACACGGCACCATTTACGAAGGAACGGAGTTCGCGGGTGGACCGGTAAGGGCGGACGGGCCCGAAGGCGCGCCGAACTCGAGGCGGAATTCCGCCGTCGCGCTTTCGAAAGAAAGCCTGTTCACGCCGCCGGGAAGTCTACCAAAACAAATGACGCCTCCTGCTTCCGCGACAGTGCAACTGGCCGCACACCAGGAAGCGGGCCCCGCGGCGGCGAAGCCCGCGTCTCCGCCCGCGACGACAACGCCTCCCGCCACCAGCAATGCGACGGCAGGCCAAACGGCTGTGCCTCCCGCTCCGACTCCGCCGGCTGTTAACCCAGCAGTCGCAAGCTCAAAACCACTTCCAACCAGTGCTCCGGCCATACCGGCTGTCGCAGGCGTTCTTTCACCCGCCGCAAATGTTGGCATCAATACGCCTTTGAACTGCGCGTTTGCGAAGTCGACCGATCCAAATCCCCTTCCTCAACCTAGGTTTAACTCGCCTCAGTAGAACGCTTCAACGAATGTCGCGTCTCATTTCAAGACGTATATCTCGATTCGGGATTTTTCGGCAAGGGTCTGCGACCGCGCACTGGACTGCCCCCATTCACCCGGGGTGTCTATCAGAGCCTTAATTTCGCGGCATTTTTTGAAAGCACCCGGGGCATGGCTGCCAATAATCGTCCACCGCGACATAAGCGGCACATTCCTTGCTATTAATTCGGCAGTCGCACAACGCGACATGCTAGCTCGGCAAGGGCCGGAGCGTAACGCGATCGATAGACAAGGAGCTTCAGATGTTGGTGCTGAGTCGAAAAGTTGGTGAACGGATTCACGTTGGAGATAACATCGTCCTCGAAATTCGCCGGATCGCGGGAAATCGTGTGACGCTGGCGCTCGACGCGCCGCGAGACGTTCGGATCCTGCGTGGCGAACTGGAGCTTGCGGCCAAAGAGTTCCAAGATCCGCCGCATCCTGAGGAAAAGGCCCCGGCGTTCCAGAACGATGTTGTGAGCAATATGGCCATCCTTCACGCGCTGCCAGCAGAACCAGTTGCTGGGCAATGCGTTTCGTAAAGCATCGCTACTCCCGTGTTCCCAGTTCGCTAACTTTAGCTCCGCCCACGTGAGGCCGCTTGCGCGCTTGCAGTAATGCAGCGAAGGCGCCCTCTGTTGTTGGTGGCAGGCGAGCTTTGCCCACAAAGTCCGGGTAGGTCCCTTCTGCCGGAAGGGACCGGAGCGATTCTCGATGCCACCGAGCAGGTTCAGGTCCCCCTCGGCAAGCGGGACCTACTTTTTGGGCAAAGCCGTGGCAGGCGAAAGTCAGGACTGCCGGCGCCGCTAGCGGCTGCCTCCATTGCTCGAACATCGGGCGTCTTCTATTCTCTGCGGCCCTTTGAGTCCCTGACGTTTCCTAGCAGGGCTCGTCTCAAACCGCATCCCTACACCCGCACCTAGTGGGTCATCGGACGTACGCCATGCGCTCGCTCAGCGTAAATATGCCGCGGCGTCGTTCGGCTATCTTCGCAGCGGCAGTGGGTGCTCTGGCCCTTTCTGCCCTGTTAGGGTGCGCGACCGAGTCCGAGTGGGTGAAAGTTCGCGACACGCCCCATAATCCCCTCGCCGGAACTCTCGGCTTAGTCTCGCGCAGCGGGCCTAAGCCGACGGACCGCACGATTCAGCTGCTGCGTCGCTACGATTTGGAAGACGACCTGAAAGGCGACCGCGCTGCGCTGCTCGCCCGGCTGGAAGACATCCAGCGGCGTGAGCCTGATCGCGAGCATGAGTACGCGATGGCGGAAATCGCGTACATCACCGCCACGCAAGCGGAAAAATTACATCGCCAACGCGCCTTGCAGTTCTACGGAACGGCGCTCATCCATGCCTACCGATATTTGTTCGAGTCGGAGATTCCGAATTCTGATGGCGCGATGGCTTTGGCAATCAACCCTTACGACCCACAGTTCCGTGGAGCATCCGACCTCTACAACCAGTCCCTCGAAGGCATGCTACGGCACGTTCAAAGCGAAGGCGAAATTCGGCCTGGGATGTCGCGCACCGTAACCACGGCAAATAGCACCTGTTCATTCGAAGTGACCATGCACAGCAACGGGTGGCACGAGGACGACATCGACCGGTTGGAGTTCGTGAGCGATTACCAAATTCAGGGACTGCAAAATCACTATCACACGTACGGTTTAGGCGTGCCCTTGATCGCGGTTCGCAAAACTCACAACACGCAAGATCCGGCCGAAAAGTTCTATCCGCCGAATGTTTGTTTTCCGATTACGGCATTTCTTCGCGTCGAGCGCCCGATTCGCATGCGGCGCGAGGATGCTGCACACGACCAGAGCAAACCGATCGCGTTTAGCACGCCCTCGAATACAAGTCCTTCGGCGCCCCACTTCGTTCTCGAGCTTTACGACCCGCTCGACCGCCAATCGATCGAAGTGGTTAATCGCGGGGTGCCTCTCGAAGCGGATCTAAGCACGCCCCTGGCGTACTTTCTGAACCAGCCCCAGTTTAGCGAGCGCGATATTGCGACGGCCGGCCTGCTGCACCCCGGCGGTGAAAAGAGCTTGCAGGGTCTTTACATGCTCGAGCCATACGACCCCAAAAAAATGCCGGTCGTTATGGTCCACGGGCTGTGGTCGAGCCCCATCACCTGGATGGAGATGTACAACGACTTGCGGAGTGATCCACTCGTTCGCGAGCATTACCAGTTTTGGTTTTATCTCTATCCAACTGGCCAGCCGTTTTGGATCAGCGCCACGCAAATGCGCGAGGACCTGGCGAAAATGCGTCGCGAGGTCGATCCGCAACGGCAGGCGCCGGCGCTGGACGAAATGGTGCTCGTCGGTCACAGCATGGGAGGTCTAATTGCCAAGCTGCAAACTGTCGAAAGTGCCGACGCTTTTTGGCATACGATGAGTGATCATCCGTTCGCGGAACTCAAGACCGACCCAGATACGGAGCGGGCTCTGGCGACGACGTTTTACTTCCGGCCAAATCCCTCGATTCGCCGGGTGATCACGCTCGGAACACCGCACCGTGGAAGTCCGTTTGCAAACGACCTCACGCGTTGGGCCGGCGATAAGCTTATTGCGCTCCCTCACAAGATGATGGAGCGCCAGAATGAACTGCTAACACAAAACCAGAATTTCTTTTTGCCGAATGCGCCGATTGATGTAAAGACAAGCATCGACTCGCTCTCGCCCGACTCGCCGGTTTTACCGACGCTGCTGACAGCCAGACCGGGACCGTGGGTGTCGTATCACAACGTGGTCGGCCACGACCCAAATCCCGGTTGGCACAAATATATTGTCGGCGACGGCGACGGGGTTGTCGCCTTGTCCAGTGCGCGGCTTGATAACACACCTCAACTCGAGTCACAGATCATCGTGCCGGCAGATCACATGAACGTCCACCGGCATCCGCAAAGTATTCTGGAAGTTCGACGGGTGCTGTTCGAGCAGCTCAACGAATTGGAAAACTTTCCAACCGCTTACGATGCCCAAGTTGCCGCTCGCGCGGCTGTCGAACCGCCCGCCGTCTCGAGTCTCAAATAGCGCAAGTGCGCTTCAATCGGCAGCTCAGCCAGCGCGATGAACGACTAGCTGCGTTGGTCCATCATGGCACGCAATGGTGCGGTGCCCGGCACAAGTTTCGGCATAATCTTCGAAACTTTGTCCCGGCTTACGCGTCCGAAGCCCACCTTGACGACTTCCTGCTTGGGATCCGCTTTGGATGCAGCGGGGTGCGAATCGGCAGCCCATTCATTCGTAAGGCCGATTACTCCCGCGACCAGGCGGCCGCTGCGCTGCGCAGTCGTTACTGGCGAATCGGTCTCGACGCTGGGATTAGCATTCGACTGAACGGCATCATCCTCGAAAGAAAGTTCCGCCCGCACGACCGGCACTTCAGCAGGCGCCTCGATCCCGAGACGCACAGCTTTGCCCTTCATGCGCAGGATGGTAATGGTGATATTGTCGCCGATTCGAATCTTTTCCTGATACTTCCGTGTTAAGACCAACATAAAACACTCCATTAGTTGGCGATGACAAGAGAACTGGTTCCACCGGTTGTCACTCGTTGATCGAGGACGCAGTGTTAGTACGCACTCGGTGTGCCAAGGTGCGGCGAGAATAGGCGGAATTGCGAAACCAAGCGTTATTGCAGCCTTTATCCGCGAAAGGCGGGGCAAGTGGCCATCTGCTAGCAGTGCACAAGGGCTGCCGAATTTGCAAATTCGTAGAATTGTTCTGGTTAACCATGCGCCGGCGTGGCTGCCACTGCATCGTTACTGGCGTAGCCGGCGCACCCACCGACATTCGCACAACTCAGCCCGTCACGGCCGGCCTTTCGGTCAGCCCTCGCCGCCTTCGTCGACGAGTTCGCTCTCTTGCAGCAACTCAATTTCGCGCTCGTTGTGCCGATCGATCGAGCCGATCAGTTCCCGCAGCTCAGCGCAAATCTCCTCGAACCGGGAGCCTTCCCATTCGGTAGTGTTATCCAGCTCGCGAACTAATTCTCGAAGCCGGTTGCGAAAATGAATGTGATCGTCTGACAGCTGCTCGACGCGATCTTGGAAGTAGGGCTTCGAATCCATCGCATCCCGCATGTATCCGCCGTCTTCTTCGATGGAAAGAATTCGCTCGAAGTGGCGCTGGAACGACTTCATGGTGAATTGCACACTCGACATCTTGCGCGGCAAACTTATCGATGGGGCGTGCCAATTGATCGTCACGAGCAACGCCTGCTTCACGTGCTCGAAGACTCGATGCTCCATGCAGGCGGTCGACATTCCGGAATCTTGAATCGTGGCCATGGCAAGTTCTCCGTTTGTGCGCCTGTGACGAGAGAGCGATCCGGCTCCGGCCACAACGAGCCTTACTCAGCGGCCCGGTTGTGACTTTCGAATCCTAGCGCGCGGTAGCCGAAAATGCGATTTCCAATTCCGACCGGCAGGAAATGATGAGAACGTAAATGAAAAACACCTGCCAGAGTATTCAGGTTCAATATATCGCCTCAATCAACTTTTGCCAGTTCACCAGGCAAAGATCGACGACGAGACGTCTGTTCAAGGAAGGAGCAACTGGTATGCCGCCAGCTAGAGCAGTTTTAGCAATGGTGTTCCGTTGGGTGCCTAGAGCAACGCGCTAGTTCTTCGCAATCCTCTGGGGCGTTGCCCCAGCCACCTAGCACGAGAATTTGAAAAACGCTCCAGCGACTTCGCGGTTCAATCGTCCGCCCCCGTGCTTCCCCGCAAACGCTTCTTTTCTCCCGTGGCGCGCTTCTGCTTCATCCTTGCTTCACGTGTGGACTTGGGAACGCGGGTCCGTTTGCGCTTCCGCGGCACTTCCACGGCCTTGGCAACCAACTCCCTCAATTTCACAAGGCAGTCTTCGATATTCCTGCCCTGGTCCCGAAATCGCTGACTGGACAAAACCAGTTCACCGCGATCGTTTAGTTGCCTGCCGGCCCTGGAGAGCAAACGCGCGCGAACCAAATCGGTGAGTACGGCACTCGTCGCAGGCGACCAACGCAACACGGCTTTTGACGCCACTTTATTGACGTTTTGCCCGCCAGGACCAGAACTGCGGACAAAAGTGAACCGAATCTCGCTGCGAGGAATCGAGATCTGTGCGTTGACTCGAAGTTCTTTGGAATCCCTCATGCCAGCGAGCGCTGCGCTGAAACTGGAACGAGCTCGCTGAAGGCAATTTGAGACTGCTCCAGGAGTGTCCAATAATCAGCGGATTCAATCTCCGAGCCGTACAGCTTCACATCATATGGACCCGTGTAGCCCGCGGCTTGAAGGGTCCCGATGACATCGCCCAGCCGTATTTTACCTTGTCCGAGCTGGCAGCGTTCTTGCTCGACGTTGGGCACGCAGCGCCGATCGCCCAGATGAACGATCCCAATATAAGGCGCAATGCGGCTCAGAACGTCGCAATGCCTTCCATTGATGGGAAAGTGGTAAGTGTCGTAAGCAATTTTCAAAAAAGGACTGTCGTATTCCCGAACCAAACCAAGAATCGATTGCAAGTCGGTCAGGAAAGTCCAATCCTTCGCGCACGCGGCGTGCATGGCTTCGATTGCCAGCGGAACCTCAACATCCTCGGCCAATGGCAGGAGTTCATCCAACGCAGAACGAAGCAGACGTTCGGCGTGACGAAACGTGTGATTGTTTCGGCCCCCTGAGTAAACGACCAAGCATTGAGCCATGGTCGCCGCCGCCAAGCGCAACGCATCGTGGGCATCGTCAACGCTTTCTGCAAAGGAGCGGCCGTCACTACCGGTAAAACCGCCCGCCCAAGACAGGTGGGTTACCCCCAAGCCGCTGGCCGCCACGAAATCGATGGCGGCGTTCTCATCTCCATCGGAGAGCTTATTTCGCCACAATCCAATCGCGCTATAGCCGGCCTCCTGGTAATTTTCGACGTCCTCTTGCAACGACCAGCGGAAGGTCGTGATCTCGTTCATCGAGAGAAGCGTCATCAACAGTTGCCCCTATTACTGCGAATAATTCGGCGTCTGACGGTCACTGAGGGTGTGTGAGTATGCGGGATCAACCAAAAGAAGTAAAGCTGAGTGTGGCCAGTAACAAATGCCGGTTTCGACATGTATTCTCGGTGTGATTCAGTCGCCGCTCAGCGTTGTGTCCAATTCAGCTCAATAGTTGGCCCAATCTTGCGGACGGGGCACTGTGATAAAGAACGCGCGTCCGACGCTTCTAAAAAAAGGTCGGCAGGCTCTTTTATTGTGGGGCGGAACATCAGTGAATAGATAGTTTGGGATGCTTCGGCTGATGCGTCACTTCCCGAATTGACGCGGAATTAGCCCTCATTTGCGGGAAAGCATGCGGGTTGTCCCTCAAATAAATGGCACGAACTACGCGGGGAACCCGATTTAGGGAGGCGGCTGCACCCCGTTGAATCGTCGTACATTGACACCTACGATTACCTTAGTTGACTCCCCTGTGTTTTCCCGCCCCCCCGGAACAGTTCTCGCCGCTTCGCTCCCCCCAGACGCGAGCCGGCGTCGCGGTAGAAGGCCGTTTTTTTGCAATTTTGTCACGACCTGACTGCCGATTTTTGAACATTTATCCAAGAGGTGTGGGTTGCACCCCATTGTGAATTCGTCCCTCCCCTCCGCCGTAATCCTGCGGACGAATTGAATTTCGAAAGATCCCACCGATGTCCATTGATTTAGTGATTGCAGATGACCACGAGGTCGTCCGCGCCGGTCTGAAAACGCTCTTGGAAGGAACCGATATTAAGGTGGTTGCCGAAGCATCAGACGGCAACGCGGCTTTTAAACTAGCGAACAAGCATCGGCCCGATCTTGTTTTGCTGGATGTGCGTATGCCCGAAGGCGACGGCCTGAACTGCCTCGCGCGGATTAAGCTCGATCTGCCCAACATTCCCGTCGTAATGTTTAGTTCCTTCGACAACCCAACGTACGTTGCGCGGGCAGTAGCGTTGGGGGCGTCGGGCTATCTTGTGAAGGGCGCGAAACGCGATGAGATCATTCAAGCGATTCGATCGGCTGCAGCCGGCGAAACGATTTGGTCTCGCGAAGAATTGAGGCGCGTGACGGGAGCCCTAGCTGCTCCCCGCAACGGTTCAGATGGCGACGTTCCGCTGACGAAACGCGAGAGTGAAGTCCTAAAACAACTCGCGTTTGGCCTGACCAACAAGGAAATCGCGCAATCGCTCGGCATTAGCTATGAAACGGTGAAAGAGCACGTTCAGCATATTCTTCGCAAGATCGGCGTTTCGGATCGCACCCAAGCCGCAGTTTGGGCGGTGCGAAAGAACCTCGTTTGATCCCACTTTGCGAGACCCCCGTCTCGCCGCGCAAAAAAAAGCGGGCCTCGAATGAGCCAATCACAAAATTGACTCGACGTATCGGTCAGGGGCAAGGCAACCGTTACGCCACTTCGCATTCGAGGCCCCGCGGGCCAGCAAGGGATTTTAGTCAGCCAAAACCGTATGACGTGCTTTAACTGACGTGCCAGCTATCATCGCAGGGCACGTGCCAGGGCATTTTTCACGTTCCGTCGCCCCCCGGACGAACGCGCCTTAAATACTTGCCATCACAGATTTTAAGGTGAGACGATTTTTCTCGTAAGTTCTCTTTCCAGG
>DATBAY010000018.1:0-4738 GCA_036271295.1 Lacipirellulaceae bacterium
TCAAAAAGGGCGATCTTCTGTTCGAGATCGATCCACGTCCCTACCAAGCAACTTACGACCAGGCCGACGCCCAAGTCGCCCTGTGTAAAGCTCGGTTGACGCAGGCCAACGCAGATTTCGCGCGGACGACCGACCTTGCCAAAACGCCGGGTGCGATCAGCAATCAAGATGTTGATCGTTACGCCGCCCTAAAAGGCGAAGCAGCGGCCCAGCTGCAAGCGGCCGAAGCAACCGCCGCGTCGGCCCAGCTGAATTTGGAGTTCACCAAGGTTGTGTCGCCGATCGACGGGATGGTGAGCCGGTACTACGTGACCGAGGGCAATCTGGTGCAGTCGGGGCAAATGGGTGGCGGCACGTTGCTTACGAAAGTCGTTTCGAGCGATCCAATGTACGTGACTTTTCACGTCGACGAGCAAACGTTGCTCTACGCTCGCCGGTTAATTCGTGAAGGCAAGGCCAGGTCGGCACGCGACTCAGAAATAACGATCGAGCTGGGCCTCTCGGATAGCGATGCATTTCCGTATCAGGGCGTGATTAACTTCGTCGACAATCAAATCGATCCCAAGACGGGCACGTTGTTGGTTCGCGGTGTCTTTCCAAACCAAGACAGAATTCTTTCGCCGGGGCTGATGGCGCGGGTGCGCGTACCAATCGGCAATCCGCACGACGCCCTGCTCGTAACGGAGCGCGCCATTGAAACCGACCAGGGCCAGAAAATCCTGTATGTAGTGAACGCGAAAAACGAGGTCGTATCGCGTCCCGTCAAAGTAGGCGCACTCCACTCGGGAATGCGAGTCATCGAAAGCGGCGTCACGGCCGACGACCGCGTGATCGTCAATGGTTTGCAGCGCGTGCGACCGGGCGTGCTCGTCGATCCAAAGATGGGCGAGATGCCCGCCGGCGGTTCTGACTCAAATCTCGCCGACGCTCCGACCAATGCGGCAACGCCCGCCACGGAGTCGATTTCTCCAGCCGTCGCCACGACACCCGGCGCATCGACCAAGTGAGCGTTGCCCCCAGAGACGACTGACTATGCTGGCTCGCTTTTTCATCGATCGGCCCGTTCTGGCGTGGGTCATTTCCATCGTCATTGTTTTGATGGGACTGATCGCAGCCGCCCTCTTGCCCATTGCGCAGTATCCGGCGATCACGCCGCCAGTCGTGCGCGTGACGGCGAACTATCCGGGGGCCAACGCGCAAGTCGTTGCCGATACCGTCGCCGCGCCGATTGAGCAGCAAATCAACGGCGTCGAGAACATGTTGTATATGTCGTCGCAAAGCAGCAACGACGGTTCGTACCAGCTCGATGTAACGTTCGACCTGGGAACAGATCTCAACACGGCCCAGGTGCTCGTGCAAAACCGCGTGGCGCTCGCGCAGCCGGTGCTGCCAGATGTGGTCAAAGTTTCGGGCGTGAGCGTGAAGAAGCGATCGCCGGATATTCTCCTGATCGTGAATCTCTATTCCGATATCGATCCGGATACGCACCAGCCGTATTTCTCCCCGCTCTACATGAGCAACTACGCAACAATCCAGCTCCTCGATCAGCTTGCGAGGTTAAAGGGTGTGGGCGACGTCTTCACGTTCGGCGGGCAAGACTACAGCATGCGCGTGTGGCTCGATCCGAATGAGTTGGCCTCGCGAAATCTCTCGGCCAGTGATGTCGTCAACGTGCTGCGCGAGCAAAACGTGCAAGTGGCGGCTGGCCAAATCGGCCAAGCGCCCGTGCCGAAGGGCCAGAATTTCCAGTACACGATGAGCACGCTCGGTCGGCTCACCGAACCCGAGCAATTTGCAAACATCATTCTGGCCACCGGCGACGACGGCAAAGTCACCTATCTCAAAGACGTTGCTCGGCTGGAACTGGGGGCCAAGAATCAAGACCAACGGCTAACGCTCGATACCAAGCCGTCAGTCGGCCTCGCGATCTTTCAGCTTCCAGGTTCTAACGCCTTGGATACAGGCGATCAAATTAAAGCGAAAATGCAAGAGTTGCAAAAGCGCTTCCCGCACGGGCTCAAGTACGGAATCGCATACGACACGACGCCATTCATCAACGAATCGGTGCGCGAAGTATTCAAGTCGCTACGGGATGCCGTGATCCTCGTCGCCATCGTCGTCCTTCTGTTCCTGCAAGACTGGAAGGCCCTGTTGCTACCCGTGATCGATGTGGGGGTCTCACTGATCGGCACGTTTGCGGTCATGGCCATGCTGGGCTTTTCGCTGAATAACCTCACCATGTTTGGGCTGGTGCTTGCGATCGGTATCGTTGTCGATGACGCAATCGTCGTGCTCGAAAATATCGAACGCTGGCTGGAAAAAGGTCTGCCGGTCCGCGACGCGACAATCCACGCGATGAACGAAATCACCGGGCCGATCCTCGCGATTACGCTCGTGCTGAGCTCGGTGTTCTTGCCGAGCGCGTTCTTAGGCGGCATTACAGGCCAGTTCTTCCGGCAATTCGCGCTCACGATTTCGGCGTCGATGATCATTTCCGCAATCAACGCCATGACCATGACGCCGGCCCGGGCTGCATCGATTTTTGCCGGCCGCAAACCGGGACTCCACGGCGATGACGGCAAAGAAGCGCTCCCATGGTGGTTCTTCGCGCTGGTCGGCGGTGCCGTCTCTCTGTGGTTACTAAAATCGATGTTCGCGGCCAAACTTGGTCTACCGGTCGAGAGCGAATCGGGCGAAGTCATACGTCTCACATTGCTAGACACGATTCGAAACTATTTCGTCCAAGCGCTGCTATTCGTTCCGGGGGCTATTGCGGGCGGTATCGTCGGCAAGATCATCATCAAGCCCGTGAACTGGTTTCTCGGAAGGATTTTTAAAGCGTTCAACTGGGTCTTCGATCGGGTGACCGCTGTCTTCGGGAGAGTCGTCGGTTGGAGCTTGCGATTAAGCTTTATCGTGCTGCTGCTCTACGTGGGCGTGATTGGCCTGACGGGTTTCGGTTTTACGCGCGTGCCCGCGGGGTTCATACCCGCGCAGGACAAAGGCCGGCTCATCTGCGCCGTTCAACTGCCCGACGCCGCCTCGCTCGATCGAACGTACGATGTTATGGGCCACTTGGAGAAGATCGCGCTGGACACGCCTGGCATCGCACATACTTTGTCCAACAGCGGACGATCGTTTGTGTTAAATGCAATCGGTTCGAATCTGGGCTCAATGTTCATTACGTTGAAGCCATTCGACGAACGCCGCGGCCCTGGCATGAGTGCCGACGAAATCGCCGCCAAACTTCGCACCCGCATTCAGAAAGAAGTCCTGGAAGCGAAGGTGGGCGTGTTCGGCGCGCCTGCCGTCGATGGCCTTGGAAATGCCGGCGGATTCAAGCTGATGGTCGAGACGATCGGCGACGTAAACTTCGCTCAGCTCCAGGGCCAAGCCGATAATCTTGCAGAAAAAGGCAACCAGATCCCCGGCATCATGGGTATGGCCGATGGCTTCCGTGCGAGCACCCCACAACTGTTCGTAGATGTCGACCGCGTCCAGTGCAAGACTCTCGGCGTCTCACTCAACGACGTGTTTGCAACACTGCAAGTCTACCTGGGCGGATTTTATGTCAACGACTTCAATCGTTTCGGCCGCACGTGGCAAGTCAATGTGCAGGCAGATGCGCCTTTCCGCATCAACAGCGAAACGGTCAAGCAGCTCCAAGTGCGCAGTGCAGCCGGAGCAGTAATCCCTCTTGGCACGCTAGCGAAAATCCGCGACACGGTCGGTCCGCTCGTGGTGACCCGCTACAACATGTATCCAGCCGCGACGATCACCGGCGGTTCTTTACCGGGCGTCAGTAGCGGCTATGTTTTGAACGCAATCGGCAATTTGGCGAACAACGAGTTGCCTCGCACGATGACCTACGAATGGACCGAGCTCGCCTACTTGCAAAAGCTTTCCAGCGAGGTCCAGTCATTTCGCGACCTTCAGCAGAATCCGTTCAGCGCCTTCGCACTGGGCGTTATTTTGGTGTTTTTCGTGCTGGCTGGTTTGTACGAAAGCTGGTCGCTGCCGATGGCCGTGATTCTGGTGGTGCCGATGTGTTTATCGAGCGCGCTGGCCGGCGTCGCCATGGCGAAGATGGATGTGAATATCTTCGTGCAGGTGGGGTTCGTTGTGCTCGTTGGGTTAGCGAGCAAGAACGCGATTTTGATCGTTGAGTTTGCGCGCGATCGGCAAGCTGAAGGTGCGAGTCTCTACGACGCAGCAGTCGAAGCCGCCCGCGTGCGGTTGCGGCCGATTATCATGACTTCATTCGCCTTTATCTTGGGCGTACTGCCGCTGGTCGTGTCGCATGGCGCCGGCGCCGAAATGCGGCGGACCTTGGGAACTGCGGTGTTCGCAGGTATGTTAGGTGTGACCATCTTCGGTATCTTCCTGACGCCGGTGTTTTTCTATATTGTTCGGCGCATTACCGGGCGACGAAGCGCAGCGAAACAGGCGCAACTTTCTCCAAACCGGGTGGAACGTTTCCCGGAACCGATGAAGGGTCAGCACGAAACCGGCACAGGCCGCTCAATTTGATCGGAGCGGTAAGGGGCCTGCGCGGCTAATCGGCTGAAGGCTTGACTTTTCTTGGCGATCAAATGCGGGGGCAAGTCGCCATGGAGGTGAGCTCCGGCCATCGTTATTTGGTCGCCTACGGCGACGCTTCAGGCAGCGGACACGCACTGGGCGACTTTGATGCAACGATACGCGCCATCAGGTGTTTATTCTGGGCGATAACCGCGAG